>NZ_MJXP01000008.1:0-39258 GCF_001762855.1 Campylobacter sp. BCW_6467
CCCCCCCCCATACCAATTTTTATTAGCTTTGATTAATTCTTGACCAAGTTTATAAGTAAAACATTCTTTTTCTTTTAAAGCCTCTTTGTAATCAGGATAAGCTTCTAATGGAGGTAGTTTTAAAGAAGGATCTTTTTTTATTTTTTCTTGAAAGATTTTTTGTTCTTGTTTGTGCTTGTCATAAATATATGATAATACAAAAGGCATTCTTATATAACCAAATATAGATTTAGAATTAACTATCATAGCTTGACCAAGTTTATAAGAGAGTTGGTTTTGAATACGAGCTTTAGCTGAATGTATTTTATTGTAAATTTTTATATATTTCAAAAATAGTTCATTATTTTCATTTTGTAATTGGTTTTTTTCTCTTAAAAAGCTTTGTTGAATTTTTAAGATATTTTCTTGTATCGCTTTTTTTTCTTTTATTTCTTTATTTAGTATATCTTGTATTGGATTTATTTTTCTAGGATCCATTATTAAACAATATTCTTCTATTGCTTTCTTGTATTTTTCTATAGGTGGAATTAAAAAATTACATTCATATAGTTTTGGAATTTTTATATCTATATTATTCATTTTTTTTAAATTTATTTTTACATTATAATTAACATCACTAATTAAAAAAAAGGATATAATATCAAAATGCTCTAATCTATATATTTTATTATTTAACTTAATAACACTTAAATTGCTTGTATCAAAATATACTGATGTATTGTCATCTATATTTATTTCAGTATCCTTAAATGCATTCATATATGGTTGAGTAATCTTGACAACTGTTTGATTATTTTTAATTATAATCGTGGAAGTAAATCTATGATTTATCTCCCAATTTTTATTCATTTCAATAAGACCACTATTCCAACTATGAATACCTATTAAAGTATAACCATCGAGACATTTCGGAAATTTTAATATGCTAGATTTATCAACTCTAAATACCGTTTCATTAAAAAATGAATTACTGAATTTCATGGTTGATTTTGTGCGATATTTTTCATAAAGTGTATTATTTTGAATAAAATTATCACTATTTGATAGCATTTCACTTGGAAAGCAAATTTTAAAAAAAAATCTTTTATCGTATATTTTTTTAGGATAGAGAAAATAGTTTATATTATTTACAATATTTTTTGCCAATTGGATCATAATAAAACCCATCTGATGTGATTCATCCACATTATGAAAAAAATCACATAAATTAAATCTCTCATAATATTCTTGTAAATCTATAATATTAAAACCGTATTTTACTATATGAAATTTATGAATATTATTACATCCTTTGCTTTTTTTAAAAAGAATATGAGGCATGAGTATAATTAATATTTTTTTATTCATTGAAGCTAACTCACTATACAACCAATCAGTATGTTTAAAAACAACATCAAAAGAAGCAGCCCTATCATTAATATTACTTTCAGAAATAATTAAATCAGCATTTTCTAAGTACTCTTGGTTTCGTTTTCTTTTTAATTCATAAAGATTTTGTAGTGAACTACTCCCACCTAAAGCTAAATTTGTTAGATTTATATTCTCTTGCCTTAAACCTTTTTGCAGACCATTTACCATAACAGAATTACTACCACCAAGTAAAACTATATTATATTTTTTCATTTAGAGTTACTCTTACCTTGATATGAGTTAAATTTTTTAACATTTTTATAGGTACTTATAAAAAAATTTATATATCCTAGCTTATATTTGCTTTTATTAGCTTTAATCAATTCTTCACCCAACCTATAAGTTAAACACTGTTTTTCTTTTAAAGCCTCTTCATAATCTTCACAACACTCCATAGAAGGAATTTTTAAAAAAGACATTGTTTTTATTTTTTCATTATATTCCTTAACTTCAATTTGATGTTTTTTATATACTTTATTTAAAATATAAGGCATCTTTAAATATCCAAAAATACTTTTAGAATAAATAATCATTACTTGCCCTAGCTTATAAGCCAAATGATTTTGCACTCGAGCTTTTGCAGAATACAATCTACTCCTATCTAATAGGTCATTTTCGCAGATATTCACTTGCCCATAAAATTGAACAACATCACTAAAAAAACATATATTTTGTTCAATTATATCGCTACTATAATTTTGTTTTTTTAAATTTAAAATATCTTTTTGCAACTCATCTTGCAGATTTGGAAAACATATGCTTTTTGAAGATATTGATCTTGCAACATTGACATTATATGCAAAATGTGGCTCAATTGATTTTATATTATTAAATACTAACCACTTGTGTAGTGCTTCTTGAGCGTGAAAATCTTTTCGAAATGAATCCCTAAAAAAATCCAATCTTGTATCTTGAATAGCATCCCAAATGTCACAAATCTTTTTAATAACTTCACGATTTCCCATAAAAAAATAATCCAAAACTTCTTTATGGTGTGGCCACAATTCATGTGTAGCAATAACATTACCAATATTTATTTTTTCAAGTATAGCCGAGTCTATTCTAGGATAATCTAAATCCGGTCTAACAATCAATACAAAATCATATTTTTTTTGAAACCTCTTCTCATATTTTTCCATTAATTCAAAAGCTATTTTTCTACCATATAGCATTTTATGTAAATTATTCAATTCGCCACATTTTTGATAATAAGCAATAAAGCTTTTTTCATCCTCTAAATAAATATCATTAAAAAAAACATTTAATTGTTCCAATTCATCTTTAGAAAAAGGGATGGAAAAATCCTCACTTAATTTACTATATACATTCGGAAAACATTTTATGAATACATTGAAGTTTTTAATTTGCTCAGGAGTATCATTATAAACTTCTGGAATTCTTCTATATACCCAATTACTTCTATTTCTAATACTTGGCCACAACATTTTTTTGTTCCAAGAAAATAAAAAAATATCCGCATTTAATGGATCTACAACTTGATCTTTTAAAAATTTTAAAGATTCAAACCATTTTTTTCCTCTAATAGCCCCTGTCACTAAAACTGCAACATTTGGCATTGTATAAACAATATTTAATTTCTTCTTTTTCAATAAAAAATTTATTTGCTCATAACAGATTGAAGCTCCGTAAAAATTTTGTTTCATAAAATCTTGCAAAATAAACATATAATCTTGCATTCGATCCAAAAAATCATCATCATTGCTGTAAAAAAAATAATCAATGCTTTTTTTTATATAATAAGCAGTTGAAATTACACCGCAAGCCTCCTTATAAACTCCCCATTTATATTTATTTCTTTCCATATAAACAATTGAAGTATAAAACAACTCGTGACAAAATTTTCCATTTAACTCTTGCTTTGAAATTTTAGAATTTAAAATATAGCATGCCAAATATCTCTTTTCAAAACATGTAGCTTTAAAATCAAATTGTACTACTTGCAATAATTTTTCTCGAAAAGAAAAAAAATTATAATCTTTACTTATCCTTGTCATTTCCCACCAAGTGGGTGTTTCTTGAAAAACTTTAAGAAAGTTATAAATTTTTTCAAATTTTCCAATTTGAAATAAAAAATCAACATACTCATTTTCAAGTGAATCTAATTTTTTTTCATATAATATTTCAACTGTATCGAAATTCCATAATTTTAATTGTTCTTGTATTTTTTCATCAACACTTTGAAACATAAATAAACCTTTAGCTCAAAAACTCATTTTGAAAATCTTCAATTTTTTTTCCATATTTGAATTTTCTTGCAACATAATCATCATATAGGTAATATTTTAAAAGTCTAGCAATATGACTATGAAAATTTTCTCTCATTTCTTCTGTAAAACCATCTTTTATTGCCTTATCAAGAACTTGTTCCACATCATCTTTAGCAAATGCTTCATAAGTACAATTTTTATGCTTCAAATGTGTATATCCTAACATAACAACAGGTTTATTATGTATCAAAGCCTCATAGGAACTTTGAGATAATATAGTTACCACAACATCTGCTAAATCTATAAGCTCGTGAATATCTACACCCCTAGCATCAATAATTTCAGATTTTTTTTCTTCAAGCCATTCTAAATTAGGATGTGGTTTGTAAATAAAATTCCAATCATTTTTAATGCATATTTCACTTAAAACTCTACAAGCATCATTTGAATCAACACTCCAAGGAGAATGATATTTAACCACATGCTGATTATAAGGTATCATACCAGCTTCAAAATCATTTTGTCCAAAATACACAATCGTTGGACAATCTTTTTTTATTTCTTTCTTAATATTATCAATAAGATTATTTTTAGGTTGTAAATTTCTACATAGTTTTTCTTTGTAAATATATTTTAAAACTTTTTTTGCATTTTCAAGATCATTTGAATTAATTGTTAAATCATTAAAATCTGAAGTATGATTTGCTATCCAACTCTCGCCCATTTGTCCTTGTAAATCAAAATTAAATGTTCCAGGAATCACTCCAAATTCCATAAAAACACATTGAATATTTCTTTTTAGACAAACTAGGTAGAAAATTTCATGCGTTGCATTAAATTTATTCCATATGAAAGCCTTTTTTGGAGAAGTTTTTTCTAATAAAATATCAAAATATTGAAATAAAAATATAGCCATTTTATCTGGATAATTTTTACCCATATCTTTATATTGTAACTTCATTCTAAGACTAATTTCTTTTAATCTTGGATTTTGCGCTAAAATGTATTTCTCAGACTCTGTAAGATTATTAAGATCAACATTTCTGTCATATCCTCTATTAAAAGTGGCTTTAGGGACTATAATGCTTGGCATTTTTAATTTATTTTGTACAAATTCTTTTTTCAGCCAAGGCGTTGTAGATACCACTAACACAGATTTGCTTTGAGTCGCATTGGAAATATAACGACATACCCCTTTATCAAAAGAAGCGAAGTGACCCAAAAATATAAAATCTTTTTTTTCTAACGCATCATCAAAGCATTTACCTGGAAATTCAAATAAACCTTGTATATTTTTTTGAAGACTTTGTTTTTGTTTTTTTAGTTCTAATTTATCTTTGAAATTTTGAAAAAATGAGAAATTTTTAAACTTTTTATAATATCGCTTAATTATTTTTCTTACAGTACAGTATTCATTTGATTTTTGAAAATTTTTTTTACTCGCAAACCATCTACTGTATCCATCAATATTATCCCCCATTATAAAATCATCTTTAAAAGTTAAATTTTTAAAGACATTCATGTCTTTAGCTTTTGGTTGCCATAAAAACCGCGTTAATATATGATAAAAATCAAAACCATGTATATTTAAAGCACCTATATCTTTTTTAAATAAATCATAAAATTCTTCAATATTGCTTAAAATTCTTTCTTGAATTTTTAGAATTTCATCTTGTATCTGGTATTTATCATCGAGTATAAAATCAAATCTATCATTTTTCTTTATAATTTCTTGCAATGTTCCAACAGGCTCGCTTAGAACATCTTCAAATATTTGATTATGGATTACATGAATGTGTTGAAAAAAAGTATTACTAAAGTCAAAATATGTTTTTATACCATCATCACTTTTAAAGCCAAAATGTTTAAACATATGATAAGCTGTAGTTTCGATATTCAAAACATCTTTTAAAAACTTACGAATTCTTCCACTATACCCTACATCAAATACAGCTATATTTTTACCATCCACAATAACTTTTCTACAATAATCTTTTATAATTTCAGTTTTTTCTTTAGCATTATTAAAAAAATACTCATATACTTGATCAGCAATTATCAATTGATTTTTGACATCTCCAACATAAGCATCTAATACAAAATTATATTTTTCTGATACTTCAATAACTTGAGAATCATTCATTAAAAACCTTAGTTTTAAAAAACTCTCAATAGTCATAGTAGTGTTTACTGGTATTGCAACTATCTTTTTTTTACATTCTTTTTTACTTAAACCATCAAAAGCATATAAAGCCTTTCTAGAAAGCCTTAAAGGCTTTATATTGATCTGAGTATTTTTATCCTTTAAAAAAATATTTAAAATTTTTTCTATCAAATAACCATCTCTATAAACTAACAGCAAAGTGTCGACATTATTTTTTTTACAATCTTCTAAAAGCCAATAAGTAAAAGCATAAAAAATAGGTGTTAGTAATAAATTTGTAAAATTTTCAATCTCGCCATTGAACATAGAATGTTCTTTATCATATGGTCTTGAAATATGATCAAAAACCTTGTTAATCATAAAACCCAATATAAATCTATTATCTGTAAATGCCATTTTTGAATATTGAATAGAATCTAATAAATGCAACATATTAAATCTGTCTGAAGAATTAACAATCCTAATACCTTTAATCCCCTTAGAGTTAGGTATATTTACATCGGCTCTTGGATTATCACCTATATGTAAAATACTATTTTTTTCAAACCCCATTTTTTCAAATTTAGCAATTATAAAATCAAATAATCTTCCACTGCCTTTAGATAATTTTAAGTCTCCCGAAACAAACAGTTCATCGTAGCCTTTGTAATTATTTTTTTCTAAAACTTTTTCCAAAAATTTTTTTGGTAAATACATATCTGAAACAATAATAACTTTTTTATGACTTTCCAATGCCTCAAAAAAAAGTTTCTGGATTGAATTTTTAGAGTACAAATAATCAAACTCAACTTCCATCTCTATAGTTTTAAGTTTTTCACACTCTTCTACCGAAAATTCAAAATTTAAATGTAAGTATTTATAAATATCATCTATAGCAATATCATCCTCATAGAATGGTTTATTTTCTCTTGCATATTGTTCAGCTAATTGTCTAATCTTTACAAAAGATTCATCATAACCTGCTCTTATGGCCACAATTTTAAACATATCAGAAGGAATAATACAAGGCCTAACCAACAAAGTATCAAAAATATCAAAACTAACAATTTTTACTGATTCTGATTTTACAAGCTCACTAATTTGCTCTAATGTCATTTTTTTCCTTTAATTTATTTTCCACCCTAACTAAGCATTTCAATTCATTTTGAAAAAAACTATATGTTATATTTCCTAAACTTTCAAGTATTGCTATTCCTGCCGCAACATCCCAAATAGCTATATCTTTTTCATAATAAGCATCAATTCTCCTGCACGCGACATAAGCTAAAGATAAAGCCGCGCTACCAAGCAACCTGATTTTTTTAAATTCTTGAATATGCGATATAAATTCCATTAGTCCATCTTTATCATAATTCATATAAGAAGAAAAACCCGTTGCCAAAATAGCTTGGCTTTTATCTTTTGTATTATAAAATGGAATAATTTTTTTATCATTTAACCAAGCACCAACTCCAACTATACCACTAAACATTTCATCTCTATTAAAATCATATATTACACCTAATATAGGCCTATCATTTTCATATAAAGCTATACTAATACAACATAATGGGATATCTTGACTATAATTTAAACTACCATCCAAAGGATCAACAACCCAATAAATTCCTTTTTTTTCTTTATCATTTATTTTATAACTTTCTTCACTTAAAATAGGATATGAAAAAGCACTCATTAAAATTTTACATATAATTTCTTCAGAATCTAAATCTGCCTGTAATTTGATATCTTTTTTATCATCAGAATTTACTTTTTTTTCTTTTAAGTTTAATAAAAAATCACCCGCTTTATAACATGCCGATTTTGCAATTTCTAATTCTTTCATTTCCATAATCCTAACGGATATTTAATAACTGTTTTTAAAATATTCGATGGATTCTCATTATACATAGCCATTCCCAAATGTGCATCTTCCGGGAAAAAAATAGCTATATCATATTTTTGCATTATAATTTTATTAGAATAAATATTATCATTGTATATAATCAAATCTTTTTCTTGATTATATTCTTCTGAAATTTCAAGATGACTTACATTAATAAACTCCATTTGCTCTATACCTTTTAAGTGCAATTGTATATCAATATACTTTTTATGACTCTCCCAAAAACATTTATTTCTAGGTTTTGTCATGTAATTTTGCTCCAAAGAAAAAAAATCTTTACTTATATATTCTTTTTTGCAAGTTTTTAATGGTAATTCTAAAATTCGGAGCCGATTTTGATGTGTACTATTACATACAGAATAAAGATATTCTAAAGCTACTTGATCTTTTAAAAAGCTGTGAACTTGATGCACATTAGTGATGATTGCCATTAAGCCTCTTTAAAATAGTCTACTAAATTTTTAATGGCACTTTTACCCATTGCCAAAACAGCCTCTTTGGCATTACCACCAATATGCGGAGTGCAAATTAAATTTGGCAAAGAAATAAAATCATAATCCTTAGGTGGCTCTTGTTCATAAACATCAATAGCAGCTCCGGCTATGATTTTTTCTTGTAAAGCCCATTTTAAATCCTCTTGGACAACAATATCTCCTCTAGCAGTATTAATAAAATATGCTTCTTTTTTCATCATGGTAAAAATATCCTTATTAATCATATTTTTTGTTAAATTAGTTGAAGGCGTGTGGATAGTAACAATATCACATTTTTTATAAATTTCTTCCTTTGTTGCTTCAATCAAATTATTTCTTTTATAATACTCATCTTGCTGTATTATATCATTAACATATATAGTACAACCAAAAGGCTTTAAAAGTCCTATAAGATCTTTACCAATATTTCCTACTCCTATAACTCCTACACTTTTGCCACTTAACTGCACTCCACCATTTTTATCCCACTCCTGTGTTTTCAGTTTATTGGAAGTTATATAGCTATTTCTCATCAACGATAACATATTTCCTAAAACAAGCTCTGAAACTGATCTTTTATTTACTCCTTGAGAATAAACAACTTTTACTTGATATTTTTCAGCAGAATTAAAATCAATATTATTTAATCCAACTCCATACTTAGAAATTACTTTTAAATTTTTAACTTCTTTTAAAACATCTTCACCTATTTCGTCAAGTCCAACAATGGCGCCATCAACATCTTTTAAAAAACTTTTTAATTCATCGTGGTTTAATCTTTTCAAGGAATCGTTAAACTGCACACATTTAAAATATGAATTTAGTTTTTCTCTTAAATATTGATTTTTAGAAAATGCTACCGTAGTAACAGCAATTTTTTTATTCTCCATAGTATTTTACCTCATTTTTGCCGCAATATCTTCGTGCTTTTAGCAATTGTTCTGCCAGTAAAAAATCTTCTTCATAGCTAATTTTAATAGATTTTATAGGATCAATAGGCCACAAAGCACATTTTCCATTAAAAACAGCATAGCCATTTTTTTCATAAGATTTAATAAAACTTTCCCTTCTCCAAATGCATATTGTCCATACACATACTCGAACAGGATCGATATTTTGTGTCATAGGCAATAATCCATCTTTATTAAAATTTAATGCTCTTTCTTGATAAAAACACTGCAATTTTTCATCTTTAACTGATATCATCGAATCGAGTTGATTGATTTCAAAAAAATTAATAGCCTCTTCTATATCAACTGATTCCACCAGAGGAGAAACAGGATTAACCATAACCAAAGCCTCACATTCTATTTTTTTTAAAAAATCATAATTAAATTGATCTGATACAACATGATTTAAAGCTAACTCTTCTCTTCTTTTATAGTATTTTACACCATAATCCAAGGCAACTTGTCCTATTAAATCGCTTTCTGTGTTTACATACACCTCAGAAATACTATTTGCATTTTTACAAGCCTTTATAGCATAAGCTATCATAGGCTCTCCTTCAATAAGTCTTAAATTTTTTTGCTTTACTCTTTGACTTCCTAATCTAGCAGGAATTTCTGCAATATATTTGTTTTTATCCATTATAAAACCCCGAATTATTGTAGATTTTTTCAATTAATAATAATGTTTTCAGAGCATCAAGACTAGTGCCATTTATAATCTTTCCTTTGTCATCAATCGCTTCTAAAAATTCTTTAATTTCAATTTCCCAAGAATCATCATTTTCAAACCAAGTAATATTTTCTTTAGGTTTACCCATTGCAAAAGTTATATCTTCAAATTCTCTTCTTCCTACAACTAATGTTTCTGGCGCATAACTTCTAGTCCCAGACAAAATACCGTCAAGATTAATATATCCCTCTTCAAAATACATCTCTAATAAAAACTTGTGTTTCCAATGTGTAGCACTAGAATGTAACATTGCTATAGTATTTGAATAAGTTTTCATAATAGCAAATGCATTATCTTCCACCTCAATATCCCAATAAGCATTTGTTACAAAACTGTTAATTTTTTCAAATTCTTCACCAGACAAATAACGCATTAAATCAAGCATATGAATTCCCTGGTCTATAAGTATTCCGCCACCTGATTTATTTTTATAATTACGCCAATTTTTATGATAATCAATACTTCCAGCTTTTCCATAAGTACCTTTCATCCATAAAAGCTTTCCCATTGATTTAGAATCTATTATTTTTTTAGCCTCCATAACTGAATAATGATATCTATGATTAAATCCATATTTTAGAATCATTCTACTATTCTGTTCAACCTTAATAACCTCTTGAAGCTCCTTGCTTGTTTTAGCAGGAGGCTTTTCACAAAAAACATGTTTTTTTGCCAATAATGCTTTTTTGGTATATTCAGCTAAAGAATCTACAAAAGTACATATAAAAATAGCGTCAATATCTTGTGACAATAACTCATCAAAACTGTAACAAAAAATTATATCGCTACCCAAATTTAAAGGTTTTTCAATATCATAAACAGCAACTATCTGTGCATAATTTTTCTCTAAAATTTTTTTAGCCCTTAATTGACCTATTTTCCCAAAACCTGCAATTCCAATCTTAATCATAAATTATGCCTTTTGCATATAATATGAGTATATAATATGATCGAGAATCATATGCATATCTTCAACTAATCCGTATTCTCCTTTGGGAGTTTGTACATGAAATTTAATATCAGATAGTTTTAACAAGTCTCCCCCATCAAAACCGGTAGCTCCTACTACTTTTGCACCAATATCTTTAGCATATTTTACTGCATTAACAATATTTGGCGAAGTTCCGCTGCAGGATATAGCAAAAAGAACATCATCTTTAGTTAATACATCTTGCAACTGAAGTTTAAATATATTTTCATATCCTATATCGTTTGCTATAGCTGTGCAAACCGGTGTGTTATCGGCTAAACTTTTCATGTCAATACTTAAAATATTTCTTCTTTTTAAACCCGCAGAAAAATCATTTGCCCAATGCGATGCAGTAGCTGCACTGCCCCCATTTCCTATAATATAAATCGTATTCTTATTTTTTGAAACTCGCTCAAATAAATCAACAATATCAACAATAACTTTCATATCAATTTCGCTAAGCAACTGATTTAATTTTAAAATATATTCTTTTGCAAAATCTTCTATATTTTTCATTTTTTATTACTCCTTTCAATCTTCGCCACAATAGAACAAGGACTACCATCCATGTATTCAAATTTTAAAGGCGATATTAGTATTTCTTTAATAATATCATTTTTTCTTAAATTTGAAAAATTCATATCCTCAATAACCAAAATTTCTCTACCATATTTTTTTGATAAAAAATTAAAATGACATCTCTTGCCTTCTTCCCTATCGAGCTGGGAAGTAAGAGAAATTATATCAAAACCAATGATTTTTATATTTGGAAAATTTTTTTTAAAATATAAAGGTATTTTGGAACTGACTATAGGAGAATTCCAAATATAACGCTCATCATTTCTAAGTGTATAAAAATTGGTATTAACAAGCAAAATTTCTATTTGTTTTGGTATTTTAACATTTTTATAAAAATGTTCATAAGTTAATTTAGGTATTTTTTTTTTACTCAAATCAATATTAACCACAAAGATTTTTCTAGAATAAAAAAAGTCCAAAGAATATTTTTCCCCAAAATTTCCATTCCGAATGCAATGGGCAGGAAAATCAATATGAGTACCCATATGTGAATTTATAAATATTTCCGTCTCTCTATTAACTAAATTATTTGAATATTTTTCTTTCCTTGTTATTAAAATTTTACTATCTTTGTAAAATTTTCTCCTAGAATCTAAACTATAAGATAAATCACACCATTGTTGTATATTATTTTTCTTCATTTCTTCCACTTAATATAAATATTTATAAAATAAAATATAAATAAAATAGGATGTTTTAAAAAACACTCGCCCAATTGATATGCTAAATGTTGTTTATTTTTTTTACTCTCAATAAAATCATGCTCTTCTACTTTAGGAGTTTTAAAATTGACATTCTTGACCTCAAGCTCACTTTTAATTTTTTTATCAATATAATCTTGATAAATAATATTAATCAAAGAAAAAGGGAGAGTTAAAATTTTTTTTAATGTTTTTGATTGCATTATTCTCAAGCCTATTCTATAAGATAAGCTATTTCTTACACTATCAGTTGCGCTAGCACATTGGTTAAAAATTCTTACATACTTAGTATGGGCACTATTTTCAGAGTGATATATATCTTTAAAATAATATCTATCCTTATAATCTATATTATCAATAAAATAATTTATTATTCTAACCACCTCATCGCTTCTAAAAAATATCCTAAAATCGCCAAATGTTAGAATTAAATCTTTTGAAAATTCTAATTCAAATTGAGAAATAATTTTATAAATTTCAACCTTGTATTGTTCATGTGTATTATCTATTCTATTTATTTTTCCATCCTTAATAAAACTTATTGGGAGCTCAGGTGCTGTAACCAAAAACTCTCCAATAAGATGATTTTTAAAAAATATTGTCGAATAAGATTGTACATTAGCAACATTAGATAAAAAAAAATTTTTCGAATTTGGTATTATATAAAAATAATATGCATAAAAAAATTTTTTTTTCAAAACAGATTGTAAAATATCCAAAGAACTAAACTCAAAAGTAACAAAATCAAAAAGCCCTATTTTATTTTGTTTAAAAGAATATTTTTTTATATACTTAACAAATGATTTTTCTATCTTGCTAGATAAATAGTTAATTTTATCAGAATACCGCTTAAGCAAATCTAACTGTATTTTTTTAGATATTGATTTGCTTTGATATTTTTTAAAATCATCTAATGCTTTAGTGCATAAATCAAATAAACTTGATATTTTATCATCCCAAGGCAAATGGTTTGAATTTAAATCAATTTTTGACAGAACTTTTAAAGCTCTAGAGGCATATATATATTCGGTTTTTATATTTGTCTTAAACTGCTGTTGCAAAAAATTAAAAATTTTTTCAATAACATAGCCATCTCTAGCAACAAAAATAAATTCTTTTAAATCGTGTTTTACAGCTTCATCGTATACAAAATTAGCCAAACCATAGCAAAGTGGACCACCATAAAAATATCCAAAACTTTCCCAATAGTTATCAATATGTTTATCGCTTAAAATCCATTTTTTAATATACAATCCCAAAATAATACTTGATTCCAAACTTTCATTACGGTAAATACCACATAATTTAGGATTATACTTCACAAATACATCTTTAGGATTAATATATCTAAATCGATACTCTTTCTGATTTATATTTTGCGTCTCAAATAAAAATTTTCCAAAATATAAAAAATTACTATAATCTTTTCTATAAAAATCTTTATAAGAATAAATATTTTCATAAAAATCAATGTTATTTTTCTGTAAAATATCAATAATATATTTCATGGGATAAACATTATTATGAATCAAAATTATCTTTTTTCCTATTTTTTTTAAGAATCTTAAAATTTGATATAATTCTTGATTTACATAGGCACCCTGCTTAATTAATTGTTCTTCTATATTCTTAATATATATATTTTTTTTTGGCATAAAAAAATAAATCTCATCAATATTTAAGAGAAAAGATTTTTTTTTATAATATGATTCCGCTTGAATAATTGCATTTTTTCTATATAAAGCAAAATTTTCAAGATTATATAATTGCTCAATATGTTTATACAAATCATCAAAATTAAAATAAGGAAGCAATAGCAAGCAATCTAAAATATCAACATATATACAACTACTCTGATTTAAATTTACATAATTATTTTGAATCATTAATTTTTTACATAATATCTCCCCATAAAACAAATTTTTACGAGGAAATTTCCACCATTCTACAAAAAAACTATTTTTATCTTTCCAAGGTTTTGTTTCTGAAATATAGTGAATTATCTTAGGTTTTGTTTTAGCTCTATAAATCTCGTTTATAATTTTCTTAGGCAAATACATAAAATTATCTCTATATTCTATATATGTTGTCCATAAAAAGTTCCATTCTAATGGTAAAAAATGGACATGGCCGCAAAATACAATATTTAACACATCTTGATCTGGAAAATATAGATTGTCAATATTTTTAATAACTGTGAGACATTTTGAGACGGTTTTCATTTGAATGCACTTAACAATATCAAATACAATAACCCCGGAATTAAAATAATCAGATATAGACCTAAAATTTATTTTATCAAAATTATTACCAATATTTTGTTGCCATATCGTTTCTCTTTTTCTGTATGCATATAATGCTGCAATATCTCTACATGCGCCAATTTCTTTATTATTTAAATCAATAAAAAATAGATGAGAAATGTCCGCTTTAAAAATAACATCACTATCACAATAAATTACTTTTTTAAAATTACTAAAAATTTCAGGAATAAAAATCCTATAATACATAGCCGTAGTAAAATAAGACTTTTCATAAAATATATTACCATATTCTTTAAATATATTCTTTAAATATTGATTTAAATTTATAAACTCAATGGTTACATTATTGTTTTTAATATTTTCTTTCAGCCTATTTAGTCTTTCTGAATCTATATTTAAATGCATAACAAATATATTATATTGATAACAATTGCTAACCGTATCTACCAATGAATTTAATGCGATAGACATATAAGGTAAATAATTATCATCTACAGCAAAAACAATTGGGATATGGTAAGAAAAAATCATACTATTATCTTTTTCCATTTTTCTTCCAATTTATATAAATCTTTATAAAATACAATATAAAAAAAACCGGATGTTCTAAAAAACACTCTCCTAGCTGATATGCTAAATGTTTTTTTATCTTTTCGCCTTCAAGATAATCATAACATTCTTCAATATTAGGCATGGAAAAAATAGGATTTACATATTCAAGATTTTTTCTAATTTTTTTCTCAATATAATCTTGATGGATAATATTACATAATGCAAAAGGAAGAATTAATATCTTGCTTAATGTTTTTGATTGTATTATTCTCATTCCTATTTTATAAGATAGACTATTTTTGATAATATCAACCGCACTAAGATAGTTTAAATTATTGATTAAATTATCTTCAAAAAAATCTTCGATACGCATGTAATGATTTTCTTTTATATAATCAATATAAATTTTACTTCTCACATCTTTTAGCTTTTGATAACTAAACAAAATAGGATGTAAGTTATTTAGAAATTTTAAATTATCCTGAACATTGTAGCGTAATGAAATTTTTTTCCAATTATTTTTAAAAATTAAATTCATAATTATTTCTTCCTTGGAAAGAACCTCATTATGAAAATAAAAGGTTTTATCGTAAAATAATATTTCTTTTAAAAAATTATTTTTTAAAAGATACTCCAAATTAATCATTATTATATTACTTTCAAAATTTTCCTGAATTAAAAATTCATCACGGAATAATTCTATTTTTTCCAAATTACAACTGCTTGTAGCTATAATTGTTTTTTTTTCAAAATTAGTATTCCAAAAAAAATTTAAACTATCCATAACTACAAATCTAGAACTAATTAAAAGACATTTTTCAATTTTTAATTGCGTTAAAGCAAAAAGGAATTTAAAATATAATGTTTTATACTGACTGATATTCTCATTATTAATTTTACAAATATCAATAATACTAAGTTCAAAATCTTTAATTCTTCTAAGCTTTAAAATGCTAAACTCACTTTGAAAACTCCCATTATGTAAAATATAAAAATGAAAACGGTCTAACTCTGAAGAATTTTTTAAAATAGAAAAAATACCATTAATCACACCTTGTAGTTGAATATTGTCAAATATAAAACAAATGTGAATATCGGAAAATACACCACAAAAATATTGTAATATCTTTTGAACACTATCCCGATTACCTTGATATGCTATTTGTATTCTTTGTATTTTTTCATATATTTCTTGTTTTTTACTAAGCTCCATTGGAATATTGCAAAAATCCCTCAATAAATCTTTTGATTTTGCATCTAAAAACAATTCTCTGCATTTAAATAATATCAATCTTGAACGAATTTGCTGTAAATTAGAAGTTTTCTTATTTCTACTAATGCTTAAATTAGTTACCCTATATAACAATAAAATTTCAGGAATATTAATAATTTTTCCACCATTTTGAAGCACATCTAACCATAATTTATAATCTTCTGCATATTGATACTCTTGAGAATATTTTAAATTATATTTCCTAAAAAAATTCTTCCTCATAATTACACTTGGGTGACAAATTGGACATTCAAACATCATTTTAATTTTAATCATATCATGTTCATAAACATTTACCCAGTTAGCAAAAGAATCAGGATTTCTACCTATATACTTAAAATATGTTCCAGCGACAATAATACTATCATCTTTCTCCATAATTTGAAATTGTTTTTCCAATCTTGTGGGCATAGATATGTCATCGTCATCCATTCTTGCAATATACTTACCCCTAGATAATTGCAAACCTTTATTTAGGGAAAAAACTATTCCTTTATTTGCTTTATTTCTTAAAACAATAATTCTTTGGTCAATTTTGGCATATTCCTTAATAATATCATAAGTTGCATCATTTGAACAATCATCTATAATAATAAATTCAAAGCTTGTAAAAGTTTGATTGAGAATAGATTCTATAGCAAATTTTATATACTTTTCCCTATTAAAAGTAGGCATAATAACGCTAATTAGAGGGTATTCTAAATTTTCCATATCTTACCTTTAAAAATTATATTAATAATTTTAAAAATTTTCATTTTAAGACGTATTGCTTTTTGATAATCTTTATAGAACTCTAATGGTAATTTTTGATTCTTCATACTTTTTTTATATTTTTTATTTATTTGATATTTTAAAACTACAAAAATAATATCAAAAGGTAAAAAAATTTTTTTCATACCTTTGACAGATAATATTTTTTTGATTACCCTATAAGAAAGATACTGTTTCACCCTGTAAACTGCACCTAAAGGTTGATTTTCTATATACAATTCCAAATATTCTAAATACTTTTTCAAATGTAATGGATCTTTATTAATTGTTTTTACACTCAGTCCTTTATTACAAACAACTGGCAAAAAATGTTTTTGGATATCATAACTTAAACAATGATTAGTTTTACTAAATTCTATAAATTTCAAAGCTATTTGTAGCCAACTTATGGCTTCATAATAGACTTTAGTTATGTCTGAATTTCCAAAAATATCAATTTTTTTTAGATATGAATTGGGAGAAATTGAAAATTTTATATTAGTAAAATTCATCAAACTTGACTCGCGTATTCGATAAATATACTTTTTTTTCGAATAAACAAAAATCTTTTTACTAAAAGCAAATAATAATACTCCAAAATGACAATCTTCAGCAAAAATACCATTAATAAATTTTAAATTCATTTTATGAAGAAAATTAAAATTAATCATGCCTTGCCATGCAAACCAAAAATAAAAAATATTTCTTTCTTTAGCTCTATCTATCCAGTGTCTAGGCTCTATGATTGTTCCATCTTTAAAATCAAAATACTCCATCTGGGTTTTATATTTTTTTTTTCGAATATCTTGAAAAAATAGCTTATAATCAAACCAAACTACATCCACGCCATTCATTCTCAAAACACATTCTTCCATACAATCTAACTCCCAATAATCATCGCTATCTAAAAAAATAATATAGTCTATTCTTGGGGAAGAGAAATTTTGTATTTGTTCTATATCATAAAAACTTTTAGAACTTTTGTATATTTTATTAATTTTATAAAGATTCTCTTTATTTTTTAATTCAAATTCAACCAAAGAGTCTGACTTATATTTTTGTGTTTTAGTTTCAAAGATGTACTTATTTTCAAAAAATTCTATGCCTACATTGCGAGCAGAAGAAAGACCCCCGTTTTCCTTATCAATTAAAATAAATCTTTCATCTTTTAAAGTATATTCTTTGGCTATACTTAAGGAATTTTCATCTATGCTTCCATCATTTACAAGTACAATTTGTAAATTTTTATATGTTTGATTAACTACACTATTCAAACATTCTCTTAAATATTTTTCTACATTATAAATAGGGATTACAATACCTACGGTTTTAGTTTGATTCATTGTTTGACTTTTTAAAATTTATTTTCCTAGAATCTTTAAAAAAATCCTTTGGATTAAAAAATAATTTCCTTACCAAACGATAAAATTTAGTTTGTGAAATTATACTTTGTATAAAATATATACCCAAAAATTCTAAAATTTTAGAAAAAATATGCATACTTTTTACTTCATATAAATAAGGTTTATAGGCAAATGATTGCAAAGAATAAAATGTCTTATTATAATTATTTAATGTTAATAATTTTTGTTTATTGAAAATAATTTGATAAAATTTATCAAACTCTACAAAACTATAAAGTTCATTTTTTAGATAAAAAATAAATTTATATCGATCATCATCTATAATTTCATTTTTTTTCAAAAAATCTATAATTCCATTTTTTTCCTCAAAGCTTAAAGAATTAAAATAGGCTCGTGTTTCATTAATTTGCGTTGCACTTAGATCAAAATTCCAATATTTTCTTTTATAAATTTCATCACTATTTTCATCAAAAAATAACCATGAGTCTGGCAGAATTCCTTTTTTAAAATAAACACACGAATAATCTTTTAAAAAATGTTTTAAACTATCATATTCATTGCCATCAATTAAAATTTGAGAAATTTTCTCCTTATTTAGGTAGTTTTTAAAATCTTCCTCTTTAATGGCAATGATCTCATCTATATTTTTATAGATAAAATCCCCTAAATAAATACTCAAAGAATCAAAATCATACCTTTCTCTTATAAGAACTAAATTTTTCACATTCTTTACATTTGCAATTTTTAAAGGTTTTAAATGATAATCTTTTAAATTTTTCAAATGTTTATAAAATAACTTGTGATTTTTATGTTTTCTATTCATATAGCCATTTTGATTAGGTTCAATATGCCAAAAATGGTACATATAAATCCCGTAAAAGCAAGCCTCATAGCCAAGCAATGAAAACCAAGAACGAAAACCCTTAAAGTTACAAAAATTCCAATTTCTAGAATCATAATTTAAATTAAAAGGCATTTTCTCAAACTTAATACAAGACTTTAAAACTCTAGCAAAAAGATCAAAATCTTCATAACCATGACCAATAAAATTTTCATTGTTTCCACCAAGCTCTAAAAATTTATGCTTATTAATAATCAAACTCGAAGTCGAACTAGGAGAAAAAAATTTAACAAATTTTTTTTTTCCACTAATTAAATCTTCTTGAATTAAAACATCCCAAAAATCTATCTCATAATTTTTTAGAATTTCATTAGCTTTTTGCGTTAAATATACAACTGGCAAAACTAGAATAGCATTTGGATTATTTGCAATATTTTTAATTTGAATTAGTTTTAAAATTTTTTCAAAATTATCCAAAGAAATATAACAATCCACATCCAAAAATAAAAGAACATTTGAATGCGCATAACTTGCTCCCAAATTCCTACATCTTCCTTGAGAAAAAGCTTTTTGATCCATATCTTTAAGATAAATATGATGGTTTGCTTGGATAAAATTTTTAAGCTCGTGATCTTTAGATGAATACCCTTCAACGAAAATAAATTCTATATTCTCATCGCTTTGAAAAGATTTGGCCTTTTCAATAATCCTTTCTTCTATATAAGGACGCTCCTTACTTAAACCAAAAGGGATAATAACAGATAAAAGAGCCATTAAACATTTCCTATAGCATAAAGTTGGATAATCCCTACAACTTTTTCTTCTTTCCCTACTATAATTTCTTTGATTTTATATTTTAACATGATCTCCTCTGCTTCACTTGCCATAGCATCAGCATCAACTACTTTAGGATTTGTACTCATGATTTCTTTAGCCTTAAAATCAAATCTTGGCTTATCACTTGTCTTTAAAGCACGACGCAAATCCCCATCAGTGATGATACCCACTAATTTTTCATTTTCAAGCACCACACAAAGCCCTAGCTTTCCACTAGTCATCACATCAACAAGATCGTTAAATTCGGTATCAGGATGCACTATAGGAAGATTACTTGAAACCATAAGATCTTTTACCTTGGTTAAAAGCTTACGTCCCAAACTTCCCCCTGGATGAAAAAGAGCAAAATCATCAGGCTTGAAATTTCTTACCTTCATCAAAGCAGCCGCTAAAGCATCCCCCATAACCAAAGTTGCCGTTGTCGAAGACATAGGGGCAAGCTGCAAAGGACAAGCTTCCTTTTCTACGGCTATATTTAAAAATATATCGCCTTGCTTTACAAGGGTGGAATTTTTTTTACCACACATTACTATAAGTGGAATTTTACGCTTTTTTATAGCTGGAATGATTTTTAAAATTTCTTCAGTTTCTCCTGAATTTGAAATAGCGATTAAAACATCTTCAGGAGTTAGCATTCCAAGATCTCCATGCAAAGCCTCTCCTGGATGGATGAAAAAGCTTGGCGTTCCTGTACTTGCTAAAGTAGCTGCTATCTTAGCGCCTATATGACCTGATTTGCCCATACCACTAACTATGCAACGTCCTTTGGTATTTAGCATCAAATTCACAGCTTGATTAAAATTTTCATCTAAATTTTTAGCCAAATCCAAAATAGCTTGCGCTTCTTTTTCAAAAACTTCTTTGGCTATTTCAAGAGTATTCATTTTTAAACCTTAAAGATTAAGCACAACATTAGTTGCGATAGCAATTTGATAAAGAATTTGAGTTAACATTGAAAAAATTTGCAAATTCTCACTATCTACTTTTGGCAATACCAACACAGAATCACCTGGTTTCATATCTATACCACTATGATATTTTTCAGCTTTTCCATTGCTTCGTATCACCAAAACTTTTGAAGTATCCGCTCTTTCTCCATAACCTCCTGCAAGATTGATATAATATCTTAAATCTTTTCCCTTATCATACACAAAAGCCCCAGGTAAAGAAACCTCGCCTTGAACTATGACAAGATTATTCTTACTTGGAACATTTATAGTATCACCATCTTCTAAAATAACCGAATTATAAGATTTTGGATTATCGATGACAATTTGGCCTTTTGGTTGCACTTGCTTAGCTCTTTGGATAAATTCTAAAATCGTTTTTGCTTGTTGAGCTCTTATAGCTGCGCCTTGAGCTGTAACAGAACTGCTAGTTAAAGCTAGAGTTTCAAGCTCTTTAAGCTGAGCATTGATAAGCTCTTTTTGAGTTCTAGCTACACTTTTTCTAAATACTTGCAAAGCTTGCATGTTTGATTGCGGATTAGCCTTGATTAGTTTAGAAATATCTTCTAAAGTCGTTCCTTTACCTAAAACTAAAGTTTTTAAACCATTATGCTCACCATTTACACTTATAGTTATATTTTCAGAAACATACTCAGGGTGAAATTCTACCTCATCTCCTGTTCTAAGTAAAACTTTTGAAAATTGCATTTTATTATAAGCACTAACATCAAGTTTATGGTCTTCACCATAACTTTTTACGATAGCATTAGTCACGATAGGTTTAGCACCTGATACTCTAGCTAAGTCAGCTAAAGTTTTAATATCATTTGAAAGTTCAAAACGAAAAGGTCTTTGCACATCACCGTTAACAAAAGCGTAATTTTGAACATTTCCTACTAAAATAACATCTCCACTTCTAAAAGGAAAAAGATCCATTTGCCCCTTTAGTAAAAAATCATATAAATCAATATTTTTTATCACGCTGTTATTACGCAAAATTTGAATATCTCTAAAACTTCCATATTCTAAATTTATACCCCCTGCTTTATCAAGATACTGGACCACTGAATCCGAACTAAGTCCTTGATAAAGTCCTGGAGCATTAACGCTTCCTGTTACAAAAACACTGACATTTTGATAAGCATTCATATCTGCATAAACAAAAACATTGCTTTTATAGATTTTATTAACACGTGCTTTTATAACACTTACAAGGGCGCTATTTTTCACACCTAGTAAATTTACAGCTCCTACTTTAGGGATAAAAATATTTCCTTGAGAATCCACCACTAAAACTTGCGAAAACTCAACAGCTCCCCAAATTTTAAGACTGATTTGATCACCAACTGCGATCTTATAATCTGGGTTATAAACTCTTTGATTGTAATTTTTAAAATTTCCATTAAAAAGATGAGCGCCAAATACTAAAATTTGATGAATTTTTGTAAGATTATTTTCTTTATTTGCTATATCATAATTTGAGCTTAAATTTTGATCTATGCTAGTTGTAGTAGAACCTTGATCCTCTGCTGAAATGATTTGTGAAACATCCACAGCTCCAAAACATAAAATACAACTAAAAAGTAAAATTAATATTTTTTTCATTTTAATACTTATGCTCCTCTATTATCATTTTAATAAATTTAACAATCCCAAAAATCAAAGATAATACAATAAATGCTGTTAAAATATCATAAATTCTTTCAGGATATTTTGCGCTTTCTGGAATATCTGGACTTTGGATGATGACAAGTTGTTTTATTTTTCTTAATGCTTCTATTCTAGCACTTTCATAAGCTTTTAAAGCTGCTTCATAAGCTTTTTGCGCAAAAGTAGCTTCTATAGTTAAATCCTGAAATTTAGCAGCCAAATCATTAAGCTTTTGAGAAGAATTGTTAGCTGAAATTTTAGATTTTTCCCTTAAAAGTTGTTTTTTGATTGCTTCAATTTCTGCTTTAAGTGCTACTACTTCAGGTGCTGCATCATTCATATAGCTTTGTAAAGTTAAAAGTTTAGCTTCTTTTTGAGCTAGATTAGCCTCAATTTGCGCAACCAAACTTGCTTTAGTTTCAGCTTGCTTTAAAGGATCGAAAACTCCGTATTTATTTTGAAAAGCAATCAGATCATTTTGTGCTTTTTGATAACGTTCTTTGTATTTTTGCACTTCATTCTCAGCGAAAGCCATTTGCTCTCTAGCTGCTTTATGAGAGATTTCATTGATAAATTTTTCGCTTTCTTGCATAATAGTTTGAGCAATCAAATGAGCTGATTTAGGTGTAAAACCTTCTACTTCTACCTGCAAAAGCTTAGTGGTTTCATCTACATAAAGTTTTACACGATTTTGATAATATTTCAAATAAGACTCTTTGGAACTTGAATCCCAAATTTTAAAAAGCAAATCTATATGTTGTTCTTGATAAAGACTTTTAAGTTTAATTTTCTCATCCAAAATTTTTAACATATCACTTGATTCTATATAACCTTTTAGATAATTTAAATCTTCACTTGCTGTAGAAGCGCTACTAAGCAAAGACAAAATTCCGCTTGTTTGAGCACTTTCTCCACTTGTTGATCTAACATCTAAAATCATCGTGCTTACATATCTTGGTGCTGCAATCAATGTATAATAAATCACAACAAAAATCATTATAAACCAAACAATTTTAAAAGAATCAAATATGCTTAAATCTTTGATTTTTTCTAATAAAGTTTTATTTTCTTCCATTAAGCTTTTCCTTGATATACAGCTATTCCTTCATCTACATCATCATAAACCGCAATTTGTCCATTTTTCATATAAATTATTTTATCACACCATTCTTTAATTTCAGCTACATCATGAGATACCATAATCACTTTTGATTTGCTTAATCTTTCCCTATATAATTTTACGCTTTTTTCCCTAAAAGCAGGATCTCCAACAGCCCCTGCTTCATCAATTAAATAATAATCAAAATCAAAAGCCATGCTAAGTCCAAAAGCTATCCTAGCACTCATTCCCGAAGAATAAGTCTTCATAGGCTCATCAAAAAATTTCCCAAGCTCTGCAAAATCTTCTACGAATTTTACTTTTTCTTGAAGTTCTTTACCCTTATATCCATACACTCTAGCTACAAATTTAGCATTATCTCTAGCAGTTAAAGAACCTTGAAAAGCTCCGTTTAAACCCAAAGGCCAGGATAATTTTTTATTAGTAATTATCTTGCCATTATCAGGAAGCTCTGCCCCGCTTAAAAGTCTCATGAGAGTGGACTTACCTGCTCCATTACCCCCCATCAATCCTATACTACAATTTTCAGGAAATTCAAAAGTAAAATTTTTAAAAACATAATGTCTTCCACCGCTAAATAAAGGATAGGATTTTGTTAGATTGATTAACTTTATCATTCTTTTTTTGCCGCCGTTAAAGCTTGTCTGTTATAGTAGTAAATAAAAAGTCCTATAAATAAAACAAGTAAAATCCAAAATATAGCATAAAAATAACTATATTCATCTTGCAAAGGATAATTCTCAAAAAAATTAAATCTTAAAAGCTCCATTATGTGAAGCAAAGGATTATAATAAAATATATCAAGTAAAGGTCTTGGCATAAGCCAAGTAGGAAATATAATCCCGGAACTCCAATAAAACACTATGCTAAAATAAGCTAATAAAGTTCTTAAAGGCTCTACAAAATGCCAAATAATAGCAAAACAAATTCCCAAAGCAAAAGCTGAGCACATAAGTAAAAAAATACAAAATAAAACTCCGAGTAAATGAACGGGGAATACATCAAATCTAAAAAACCATCCTGCAAAAAAAAGCACAGTGATAAAAATCACAAAATAAATACAAAATTCAAGCAAAGTTCTAGCGATAAATACATGTATAGGCTTTACAGGTTTATAAGCAAAAAGAGCCAAATTTGCCTGAGTACCATTCATAAGCTGAGTTACTATACTTCTAAACATAAAATAAGGCATAATACCTGAAATTAAAAACATAAAAATAGAAATTCCTTCAGGCATAACTTGATGATGATATTCTCTTATAATGGTAACAATTACTGTAATAGCAAGTGTTATTGACATTGGTTCTCCAACTACCCAAAGATAACCCAAATGCCTATTAGCACCAAATCTAGTTTTTAACTCTCTAAAAAATAAAGCGTGAATTACATTGAACATTTATTTTCTATACCTAACAATTTACATAAACTATAATCATAACTCATTTTTTTAAACAAAATCATAAAAATTTATTTTTTACAAAATTCAAGCTTTTTACTAAGTCCTAAAGCATTGTTAGTAAATTTAAGCCAAAAAAACTCTAAAGCATAAATTTTTACACTTTTATCAAGCTTAGCAAAGGGAAATTTAGAAAAATAAATTTTCATTTGTTCCTTGCTTGCCATTTTAAACTCGGCCTTAGCTTGCACACCTTTTAAAAAAGCTATTTTATTTTCTTTAGCTATATTAAGTGCTATACTTGAATTTTCACTGGCCAATCTTATATGCTTAGTGTCTTCATGAGAAGCAATAATAAAAGCTAAATTCTTTTCATCAAAAGCATAAAAAGCACTAGCCGTATAAACACCTTTTTCATCAATCATAGCCCAAGATAAAAGCTGCTCATTTTTTATAAATTCTAAAATTCTTTCATCCATATTATAAAAATTATACTAAAATATTTTTAAAAATAACCGATTTTTGATTTAAACTATAAATATAAGGGGAAGAAATGCAAATTGATGCTAGCAAAAACCAGAGTTTTTCGATGGATTATACAACAAAAAGTGGCAAACACTTAGCCTTATCTATGTATGACAATCAAAGCATAAGTTATGCAAATAATGAAGAAGGTAAAACTCTTAATCTTAAACGTCAGTATGGTTTTAGCTTTACTTTTGAAGGCTCTAAACTCACACAAAATGATCTTAATGAGATTAAAAATGCTATGAAAGAAGTTGAACCTATGATCAAAGATTTTTTAGCAAATTCTAAAGTTGGAGAGTTAAAGCCAAAGGAAATTATCGAATCAGCTATGCAAATGGCAAATGTTCTACCGACACCAAATGATGAAAACCATCAAAATGCTATTATGAATAATTTTACAAATAAACTCAGTGATTTACTAAAACAAAATCAAACAGATGATAAAGATATTAACACTTCTATGCTTGAAGATAGCAAAAAACTTCTTGATGAAGTTTTAGAACAAATGAAAAAACAACTTGAAAAACAACAAGAAAAAGCCAAGGAAAATCAAGATAAGACAGATGATAGTTTAAATCTTTACGCTTAAATCATATAATATTAAAAATTATCAAGGAGTTTTTAAATGACAAATATCGAAATTTTAGAAAATATGCTCAAACTCCAACAAAAACTCAATGATGAAACCAATGGCTTAAATTGGGAAAATGGCTACACCAAAGAAGGAAAACTGATCAGTTGGAGACGTTGTATTTATATGGAATGTGCAGAACTTATAGACTCTTTTGCATGGAAACATTGGAAAAACATTTCAAGTCCGACAAATTGGAAAAATGTACGTATAGAGATTGTCGATATTTGGCATTTTATCTTAAGTCTTTTACTTGAAGAATATCGCGATAAAAATGGAAATGATTTTAAAATTATAGCCAATGAAGTGATTTCAGTGAGTGTATTTCAGGATTTTTGCAAAGAAGAAGAGCATCCTAATGAGAGTGATATTTATGGTATTTTAAATGATATAGAGCTTATTATCCATAAATGCAGTGGCTTTGGATTTAATCTTGGAGAATTGCTTTCAACCTATTTTACCCTAGCTATTAAATGCGGGCTTAATCTTGAAATTCTTTATAAAACCTACATAGGAAAAAATGTTTTAAATATCTTTAGACAAAACAATGGCTACAAAGATGGTAGCTATAAAAAAACTTGGAATGGTAAAGAAGACAATGAAGTTTTAGCTCAAATTTTAGAACAAGAGCTTGATTTTGATACTATTTATAAAAAACTAGAAAAATGCTATAAAAAGGCATAATTTGGATATTTTAAAACTTGCGATCAAAGATTTTTTAAGTCTTAAATTTTTAAAATTTGCTTTAATTCCTTTGATTTTTAGCCTTGTACTTATGCTTTTTTTAGGAGCACTTGGCTTTTCGGCTTTGCTAGATTATTTCAATTCTTTATTTAGTGTTGGAGAAGATTCGTTTTGGGCGTGGTTTTATGCTCTTCATTTTGTACAAATTTTAATCACCATCATAAGTTTTTTATTTTCAGGTTTTATTGTTGTTTTTGCTTCGGTTTTTTTAGCCCTTTTTATCACTTCTTTTCTCACTCCTTTTATCGCTAAAGAAATCAACCAAAAATATTACCATTATGATAATACAAACGAAGTTTCAACCCTAAAAACTATCTTTGAATTTTTTAAAATATTTATAAAATTTATAGGGATTTTATTGCTTTGTACCTTGACTTTATTTTTACCTTTTATCAATATTTTTGTATATTATCTTGCCTTTTATTATCTCTTTCACAAACTTTTAATGATTGATGTTACAAGCACGATTTTAGACAAAGAAAGTTTTAAAAATTTTCATTCTAATTTTTCGCCTTTAGAGTTTAAATTTAGCACTCTTTGTTTTTATCTACTCTCATCAGTGCCACTTTTAGGACTTTTTTTGCAAGTGTTTTTTGTGATTTTTCTCACACATTTAGCCTATCAAAGAATTTTAAAACTAAAAGCTAAGGCTTGAAATATCGATTTTATGATTATACAAATAAGCCCTTAAAAGTCTTGGAATTTTAGCTATTCTGCACTCTTCTTTAAAATTTTTAGGTAATTTTTGACAAGTTTCATACTCAAAAACAATAGCTTGTTCATTTTTATATACAAGTGCTATTTTACCACCTAAAACACAATCACCCTTTAAAAGCTCCTTTCTTTGTGCCGTACTTAAAAGTAAACCTTTCATTTTCACCGCTCTAGCGATCAAGCTTTCATTTTTAGGGCAAATAAGAAGTCCTTGAATTTCTTTGATATTTTCAAAATCATAAAGTTTTTTCCTATCTTCATTAAGATAAGAAAAACTTCTTTTTAAACCCTGATGAAATTTACTCACAAAGGCATTAGAGAAATTTTTTCTTATATAATTTCTAAAATATTTTTCATTTTCATTACTTTCATCATAGAAATAAAAAATATCTTTTTCTTTTAAAAAAGATGAAATTTCATCTTTACTTATAAAGAGTAAGGGGCGTAAAAGTGTATAATTTGAGCGTTTTTCACACTCTTGCATACCTAAAATTTCAGCCAAACCTGCTCCTCGTGAAAGTTGCATCAAAAACCATTCAAACTGATCGTTTAAATGATGGGCTAAGATAAGATGATCATAATCTTGCTCAAGACAAATTTTTTCAAAAAAATCATAGCGAAAATCTCTGGCTTTTTTTTCAAAATTACTTTGAAATTTAGGAGCGTGTTTTATAAAAATTTTTTTATGAAATTTCAAAGCAAGTTCTTTAGCTTTTAACTCTTCTAAATCACTATTTTTTCTAGTTTTATAATTTATCATCACAAGATCAAAGTCGATCTTTTCTTGCATTAAAAGATAAAAAAGCGCACTAGAATCACTTCCATAAGAAAAAGCGAGTAAATTTTTACCCCTTTTTAAAAGGGCTAAAATTTCATCTTTAATTTGCATCTACTTTTCTTAAAGCCTTAGCAAGGAGCTTTTTATCAAGGTTTTGTAAAATTTCACATTCATAAATTTGCCCCATTTCTAAATTTCCACATTCGCTTTCATTGATAAGAATTTCCCCATCAATCTCTCTATCCCATCTTAAATCTTTAGCTGCGATGAAAAACTCTCCCTCACTACTTTCTCCCGTGCAAACTACCAAACGCTTTTGCCCTACTTCTTTTTCAAAACTTTTTTCTATCACTTCATCAACAATTTTTTCTATAATTTTAAGCCTTTTATTGATCACTTTAAAAGACACTTGCTCCATATCAAAAGCAGCCGTATCTTCTTCCTTAGAATACGCAAAAACACTCACTCTATCAAAACCAAAGTCTTTAACAAACTCACAAAGCTCTTCAAAATCCGCCTCACTTTCACCTGGATGCCCTACGATAAAGCCCGTGCGTAAAAAACTATTTGGTGCACTTTTCATTAAATTTAGCATTTCTTTAAGTCTTGTGCTATTTGCCCCACGCTTCATGATTTTAAGCATATTATCACTTATGTGTTGTAAAGGCATATCAAAATAATTTACAAAAATTTCAGAAGCTATAATGCGTTTGATCAAAGCTTCACTCGCACTCGTAGGATAAAGATATAAAATTCTAGCCGCTCTTATGCCTTTGATTTTTTCTACCTCATCGATTAAGCGTATAAGTCCATCTTTTTCACTCTTATCAAACAAATAAGAACTCGTATCTTGCGCGATAAAAGAAAAATCCTTATAACCTCTAGCCACCAAATCTTTAAGCTCAGCTATAATGCTATTTATTTCGCGAGATTTTAACTTGCCTTTAAAACTTGGGATAGCACAAAAAGAGCATTTTTGATTACAACCTTCGGCGATTTTTATAAAAGCATGGAAATTTGAACCTGTGATAATGCGTTTGGAATTTTCACTTTGCAAATAAGTCGAATTTGAAAATAAATTTGTTTTTTTAAGTATCATTTCATCAATTCTTTCATAATCACCCACACCCGTGAAAAGATCAACCTCAGGAAGTTCTTTCATAAGTTCTTCGCGGTAACGCTGCATCAAACAACCCGTAACCACCAAAAGAGAATCTTTTTTTCTTTGTTCGTGCAAATCCAAAATCGCATTAATGCTTTCTTTTTTTGCACTGTCGATAAAACCACAGGTATTTACGATCAAAACATCAGCCTTACTTGGTTCATCGCAAAGCTCATAAGTACTAAGGCGTCCTAGCATGATCTCACTATCGACTAAATTTTTATTACAACCTAAAGACATAAGATAAAGTTTTGACATTTTTTTCCTATATTAAAGTTTTCTTTTGATATAATTTTTGATTTTAAAAATATAATTATAGCAAAGAAATTTTATGGATAATTACGAATTTAGCGAACTTTTAAAAACTTTAAAAAACAAAGTCGGCAACATAGCCTCCATCATCAAGCCTGAAAATATCAAAACAAGGCTTAAAGAAATCGAAGAGCTTGAAAATTCTCCTTCTTTTTGGAGCGATGTAAAACAAGCAGGGATCATAGGCAAAGAAAAAACCAAAATCACCAATCTACTTAAAAACTATGAAAATGCTTTTAACGCCCTAAATGACGCAAGCGAACTTTTCGATCTAGCCAATAGCGAAAACGATACAGAAACGCTTGAAGCTTTATTTAATGACGCGCCAAAACTTGAAGATACCATCACAAGTCTTGAAATTTCCATGCTTTTAAGCGGGGAAAATGATGGTAAAAATGCCATTGTTTCCATTCACCCAGGTGCGGGTGGAACAGAAAGTAATGACTGGGCAAGCATACTTTATAGAATGTATTTAAGATTTTGCGAAAGAGAAGGTTTTAAAGTCGAAACTCTAGACTTTCAAGAAGGCGAAGAAGCAGGGCTTAAAGATGTGAGCTTTTTAGTTAAAGGCGAAAATGCTTATGGTTATTTAAAGGCTGAAAATGGCATCCATCGTTTGGTAAGAACTTCTCCTTTTGATAGTGCAGGACGCCGTCATACAAGCTTTTCAAGTGTTATGGTAAGCCCTGAACTTGATGATGATATAGAAATTGAAATCGAAGAAAAAGACATAAGAATAGATTATTACAGAGCAAGCGGTGCAGGCGGACAACATGTTAATAAAACAGAATCAGCTGTGAGAATCACGCATTTTCCAACCGGCATAGTCGTACAATGCCAAAATGACAGAAGTCAGCACAAAAACAAAGCCACCGCTTTTAAAATGCTAAAATCTCGCCTTTATGAACTTGAACTCATGAAACAACAAGATAGTGCTAATACTGGAGAAAAAAGCGAGATAGGTTGGGGGCATCAAATCCGTTCTTATGTGCTTTTCCCTTATCAGCAAGTCAAAGACAATCGCAGCGGAGAAGCTTTTTCTCAAGTGGATAATATCCTTGATGGGGATATCAAAAAAATGATAGAAGGCGTTTTAATTGCCTTAAAAGCGGAGTAGCAGGCTTAAAAATAAGTAATTTCTGCAAAATGTCGGTATAAAAAAATTAGAAAGATAGCGGGATTTTCCCGCTTGTTTTATTATCTTGCATAAAACCTAAGAGCATCATTCACAGAACAATAAACTCTTTTCTTAAAATCTTTATCGCAATAAACACTCACAACTTTATAGTCTTTTTATCGTTTGGATTTAATAAGAAAACATAGTTTGAGTATGGAGTTTTATCTATTTCTAAATCACGCTTCATTTCTTTAATTTTGCCTTCTGGATTGTTAATATCACTAATTGTTCTGACTGAAGTATAATCATAAAGTTTATGATTTGGATATTTTTTCATAATCTCTTGATTACCTAAATCAAACATAGCTTGATCGTTGCCATTGTTTTTTTACTCGACTAAATCGCCATCGCCACAACCTATAATCAAAGTCATAGCTCCTAAAGCCAAAGCACTTGTTAAAATCTTTTTCATTATTTTTGCTCCTAGTTTTAAAATTAAATTAATATAACTATACCTAAATTTAAAATTTAAATATCATTTTTGCAATAAATTCTAAAGTAAAAATCACGTAAAAATTTAACTCATAATTATTTCACTCAAACAAATTTTTATGCAAAATTTCTTCTAAAACCACAGTAGCATAAGAGCCTTTTTGCAAGAAAAACTCTATACAAAAATGAGCTTTTTCTTCATCATAACGCCATTTTAACTCTTCTAAATATCCCCACATAAAGCGTCTTGAACCTTGCATTTTAGCCTTAAACTCCAAAGCATCTTTAAAAATTTCATTTTCTAAATTTAAGGCCAAACCTTCTCCTGTTTCATAAGCCTTAGCACCGATTAAAAGTCCCATAGCACTAATGTCTCTTGCTCTAAAACGCTCAAGCTCAGCACTCAAATCCTCACATAAAAAACACTTTCCAAAAGGATAATGCCCTAAAACCTCGCCTTTTAAAAGCTTAAAAAATTGTTCTTGTTTTTTAAGCTCCTTAGCTTCTTCTTTAGAAATTTTATAAATTTGGATCAATTCTTTTTCGCTAAAATCATTTGCAAAATGTGATAACTCCACTCTTTTACTCAAATAGCGATTAAAAAGCTCGCTTTGAAAAGCTGAAATTAAGAACTCTTTCATTTTTACATTTTTCATCTTTTTACCACGCAAAATTTCAAGCCCTTCTTTATAATTATCCCCAAATTTTCCAAAACGCTGATAGCCAAAATAATTCGCAAAACCTTGTTTATCTAAATTCATCAAAGCTTGTTCTAGTTTTAAAGCATCGCTTGGTAAAACTTTTTTTAAGCGTATGAAAAAAGAATTTCCTTTTAAATGCCCTATTCTTAGCTTGTTTTCGTGGGTAAAAATTTCTAAAATTTTAAGTTTAGGATGAGAAAAATTTGACAAAAAACTCTCAAATTTTTTAGGCATAGAAAGGTATTGAAAGGTTGATCCTTGCTTGTCTTTAAGCCCTGCATAACCAAAATCTCTTATTTTAACCCCGCTTGCTTCACTTAAAATTTTTAAAGCTTCATTTGCGGTTAAATCTTTTTTATTGATATGCAAAATAAGATGCTCGCCCTTGCCGCTAAATTCATACAAAGGCCTTTCACGCACTACAAAATCATCGCTATTTTTACTAAAATACGCATTAATAGGACTGTGTTTTAAACTATACAAAGGCTTAAAAATGATGTTCTCTTCCGCTAAATTCATATTTTCCTTTCACTGCTTTTCCAAAGATATTTAATTTCACGCCGTATTTTTTGGCTATTGTTTCTATATTTTGCCGTTCTTTTTCATCAAAAGCAAATAAAATTTCATATTCTTCTCCGCTATAAAGCGTATAATCATCAAGTTTTTTAAACCAAGAAATACCGCATTTATTTAAGGATAAAAGCCTCGATAAATCTTTGCTTAAACCATCTGAAATATCCATAGCACAAGAAATTAAAGGTGCGATTTCATAAAAAAAACTAGCTCTTAATTTTGGCTTTATAAATACATGGTTTGGTTTTAAAGTACCCCCATTTTGTAAAATTTCAAGCCCTTTTAAACTTCGTCCTAATTTTCCTGTATAAGCAAGTAAATGTCCTTTTTTTAAACCTTTTCTAAAAACGGCTTTATCGTTAATCTTTGAAATGATAGTAAGACTAATGTCTATTTTATCATTACTTATAGTATCGCCGCCTATGATTTTTATATTAAATTTCCTAGCTGTTTTTAAAAAACCTTTTTGCAAGGCTTTGATCTCATTTTCGCTTAATTTTTTTGGTAAAGCAAGTCCTAAAAGTGCGTATTTTGGTACAGCATTCATCGCAATGGCATCTGAGATATTAACAAGCATTGCTTTTGTAGCGATTTGCTCTAAGCTAAACCACTCTCTTTTAAAGTGCACATTTTCAAAAAACAAATCCTTGCTAAAACACCAATCATCGATAATAGCTCCATCATCGCCATTTTTTTCATTTAAAAAAGCTTTGATAATAAAATCTTCTTTGTTCATAATGCGTGATTTTATAAAATTTCCTTTTAAATTCTAGTGAATTTTAGAAAAATTTTATATAATATAGAAATATTTAAGGAAAAACCATGAAAAAATTAGAATTAAGAATTTTTAGATTTGATAAAACCAAGGATTATGAGGCTTATTATAAACCTTATATTTATGATAATTATGAAAATTTTGCAAGCTTTTATGATCTGCTTTTGCAAGTTCAAGATGATGATATTTATTTTGATTTTGATAAAGATGAAGACACTTACATAGTGGTAAATAAGCAAATCATACCACTTTTTACACCTTTAGAAAAAATAGCAAAAGAATTTGATTTTAATCTTTGTATCGAGCCTTTAAGTACAAAAAGAGCTATTAAAGATCTTATCATTGATAAAAATGATTTTTTAGACAAATACAAATATCTTGAAAAATTTGGCGATGAAGAGGATAAAAAGCTTTATGCAAAATATGATTATTTATATTATGCAAGTGAAATTTTAGACTATCTTCCTGAATATATGGGCGATGGAGTGTTTTATTTGGCCTCAAAAATGATAGAAAAATATCCTGAAAAAAAAATAGAAATTTTAAAAACTCTAGCAGATAAAGAAAAGGGTATTTTTTATCATCTTGAAAGCAAAAATGAAATTTTAGAAACAACGATCAAAAACCTACAAAATGAAATTTTAAATTTAGGGCTTTTTGATAAAAATATTTTACACTTTGATTTACCTAAAACCAATGCTTTTGATAATGAGATTAAAGAACTTAAGGAAATTAAACATAATTTTAAAGATTTCAATATAGCTTTTTATGGTTTTAATGCTTGCGATACTTTAAAATCCAAACTTGAGGCTAAATTTATTTCCTATGAAAACAGTACAAAAAATAATGGCTTCACTTTGCTGAATTTAAATCCTACACTAAGCTATAAAATGGCTGCAGATATTGTTTTGGACGCTTATGATAGCGGGGCTGATTTTATGGTAGTAAAAGAAGAAAAGGATTTTTATCTTTTTGATACTTGTGCTAAAAAACTTATGCAAACAAGCAAAAGAGATTTTGAAGACTTTTATATTTTAAGTCGTTTTGAGTTTTTAGCCCTTATCCAAGGCATACAAGCTCCATCATTAAAAAATCACACTTTAAAGGTTAATTTGATATGAAAATCTCTTTAGAATGTAAAGATCTCATCATAGAAAAAACTTTAGAACTTTTTTTAAAAGATCATTTGGTAATGAAAAAAGATTGTGATTTTATCATTAGTGATGAAAAAATTCACACCGCAAAACCCTTATTTATCATCTCTAAGAACTCTCCATTTTTAAGCGTGCCATTTAGCAAAGAAGCCTTGTTTGAGTCTTTAAATGAATTTGACAATGCCTTAAAAGCAGCAGCTTTGCAACTTGCGCTTGAACAAAAAAGACTGCTTGAAGAAAAAATTGAAGCTATTGCTTTGGAATTTAAAAAAGATTATGAAAATAAAATCGATCTTGCCATAAAAAATCTTAAAAACAAACTCGTAAAAGCACTTAATGATGAATGATGAATTTATAAGCGTTAAAGACTTTTTTAATCACAATGAAAAAAGAAAAAAATTTCTTCAAAAACAAGAAATTACTTCTCCTAAAGAAAAAATAAAAAAAATCAAAGAAACAAAGCTTTATACAAATATAGAAAGTGGTAAATACAAAGGAAAAAAACTACTTTTACCTAGTCTTACAACAACAAGAAGCACTAAAAGTATAGTAAAAAGTTGTGTTTTTAATGTAATAAGGGAAGATTTAAGAGATAAAATTTTCATTGAAGCCTTTGGCGGAAGTGCTTTGATGGCGGCCGAAGCACTAAGCAATTATGCTTTAAAAGCTTATGCTATAGAACTTGATGTAAAAGCCTATAAAATTGCTTTAGAAAATGCTAAAAACATAGATCCAAATTTAGAAGCGATCCACGCAAATACTTTTGAAATTTTACCCCAACTCATAGAAAATTCAAAAAATGAAATCATCTTATATCTTGACCCGCCTTTTGATATCAGAGAAGGTTTTAGCGATATTTATGAAAAAATTTATCATTTTTTAGAAAATTTAGATTTAAAGACTTTAAATTTAATCATTTTTGAACACCACTCAACCATAAAAACTCCCGAAAAAATCCAAAATTTTCAAAAAGTCAAAGAAAAGAAATTTGGATCAACAAGTTTAAGTTTTTATAGTTCAAATTAATTACCTCTTCCCAAACTCCCTCTTCAACCTAAGCACATCTTTGAGGATAAATTTGATATACCCCCCCCCATACCAATTCTTACTAGCTTTAATAAAAGCTTCACCTAGTTTATAAGTAAAACATTCTTTTTCTTTTAAAGCTTCTTTGTAGTCAGGATAAGTTTCTAAAGGAGGTAAAGCTAAATTTGGATTGTCTTTTATTTTTTCTTCATAGGCTTTTTGTTCAAATTTATGCTTATCTTTTATATATGATAATACAAAAGGTATTCTTATATATCCTAATATGCTTTTTGAATTTTCAATCAAAGCTTGTCCTAATTTATAAGATAGATGATTGTGAATGCGGAATTTGGCTGAATTTTTATCTATATAGTTTATGTTTATATTTTTTACAAATTTATTTCCTAATTCTTTTTTTAAAACAAAAGATTGTAATTCTTTATTTTTTAAATCTTGTTCCAAATTTTTTATTTCTAAGTTTTGTTTTTTAATAGGAAAAGAATTAAGTTCATTTTGTAGCATTGTTTTTTCTTGATTTAAAGTAGAGATGATATTATCTTTTTCTTTGATTTGATTTTGTAAAGGAGCTAGTTTTCTTGGATCCATTTTAGAGCAATATTCATTTATAACTTCTTTATATAATTCCACAGGAGGAGCCAAATGATTAAAATTATATTCTCTTGGTATTAAAATAGTTTGATTTTCATATTCTTCAATATCTATGCTTATTTCATTGTTATCAATTAATAAAAATGCAATAACTCCACAATATCCTAGCTTTTTATCACTTTTTACCATATCATAAGGATACCATTTATCTTCATTTATTCTTTCATCTAAATAATCATATAAAACTTTGAGTTTATTTGTGATTTTTATAGGTTCATTTAAACCTTTACAAGCAAGACCTGGTCTTAATAAAGTTGTTTTGATTGTTTTTTCGGTTTTAAAACAAAGAGACGACATTAAAACAGCATTTTGATTATTACTAATAACATCTATTATGTAATAATTTTCATATTCTTCGGGAAATCTTAAAAAATTTTCCTTTGTAATTTTATATATTTTTAGCTCATCAAATAAATGACATTTAAATTTTATTAACTCACAATTTTGAGAATTTATCATTTCGCTTGCAAAGCAAATCTTGAAATTTATTTTATTGTTAATATTTTTTTTAGGTAAAGGAAAATTATGAAAATTTATAGCAATTTTTTCAGCTAATTGACCTAAAACAAAATTAAAATAATGGGTATTATCATAGGTTAATTTCAAGATATCAGTTCTTAAATGATTATTTTCATTAAAATCAATAAGAGAAAAACCAAAATCTACACATAATTTTCTATAAATTCTTTCCACAAAAAAATTAAACCTCTGATTTAAATTATGTTTTAAAAGTACTAAAACTTTATTTTGCAATAATGAAAGTTGATTGAAGGTAAAATAAATTTCTTGAACAATCCTTTCTTTATTTGAAATATAAGAATCATCAGAAGTATTAAATAAAATAATTATTAAATCAGACTCTTTTAACTCATTATAGTTTTCTTTAAGTAAAGATAAAAATATATAAAAACTAGAATTAGTCGCTGGTAAGCTTAAATTTTTTAATTCTATATTGTATTTTTTAAAAGATTGTTGCATAGAAGAAAAAGATATGACAAAATCGCTATGTCCACAAACAACAACTTTCATATTTTTTTAAGCTCTAACATTGCTTTTATAGATTTAAAATTGATAAAATTTTCCGGCGTAATATCATCAAAATCTAAAGTAATCTGATAAAATTTTTCAATTTCAGCAACCAAATTCATTATATCAACACTATCAATAAAACCATTTTCTATTAGATTGTTATCAAATTCACTAATATGACCCTTGCCAATATTGATAAAAAATTGTTTGATTTCTTGCATTTTTACTCCTTTGGTTTTTTGAAATTATAAAATATTTATTTAAACAAGTTCTTTTAAAACTTTCCTATCAATTTTACCATTTTGATTGAGTTTAAATTTGTCAATTTTAATAAATTGACTTGGTATCATATAAGAAACCAATCTTTCTTTACAAAATGTTTTTAGATCAAGTTCTTCTTCGCTTTCATAAAAACAAATGATTTTATTTTTAAAAATACAAGCGCTATTTTTTATATTTGGATGAGAATTTATCATGCTTTCTATTTCTCCAAGTTCTATCCTATGTCCCATGTATTTGATCTGATTATCTGCTCTTCCATAGCATAAAAGTTCGCCAAATTCATTATAAGAAACAATATCTCCTGTTTTATAGAGTAAATCTAAATAATTATCATGTAAAGGATTTTGTATAAAAGCTTGTTTGGTTTTTTCTTTGTCATTATAATACCCTAAAGACAAAGAAGTTCCACGCACGTAAAGCTCCCCTTTAATGTCTATTTGTTTAGGACTTATGAAATTCATATTTTCATCAAAAACTAAAAGTTCTGTGTTCTTACATGCTTTGCCTATGGGTAAAAGTTCTTCATCTTTAAAAGTGCGATTTATGATATAAAAAGAACATACATCAGCGATTTCTGTTGGGCCATAAAGGTTGGCAAACAAAGCATTGGGTAAGTGTTTACGCCAAATATTTAGCTGTTTATTAGGCATGATTTCACCAGCAAAGAGAATTTTTCTTAAAAGATTTAGTGAATATTTTTGCAATCCTTTTTCATTTGCAAAATAAATCAGCACCGAAGGCACCCAAAATATAGTGCTTACTTTTTCTTTTTCAAGACATTCTAAAATTTTATTTGGAAAGGCAAAAAGATGATTAGGTAAAAGATGTAAAGTTGCTCCTGATTTTACACTTGAAAAGATATCTAAAACACTATTGTCAAAATAAAATGGTGCTTGATTGGCTAAAATTTCATTCTCATCAAATTTAAAAGTCTCACATACCCAAAAAGTATAATCAATCACACTCTTATGTGCTATGCTTACTCCTTTAGGAATGCCTGTGCTCCCACTGGTAAAAAGCACATAAAGTAAATTAGTATCTATATGTTTTTCTTTTGCAGTTTTTATTAAACTCTCATCTATATTAAAACTTTCAAAGTCTTGTGTATAAAGTGTAGGCAAATCTAAGTTAAAATTTAAATCCTTTGAAGTGATAAAAAGTTTAGGTTTTAAAACCTCTATAACTTTTTCTACTCTTTCTTTAGGACTTTTCTCATCTAAAAGGGTATAAAAATTTCCACTTAATGCCACTCCAAAAAATGAAATCAAACAATCAATCCCTTTAGGCAAGATGATTAAAACAGGAGCTTGTATAGGATTATTATTTCCTAGGTTTCTTAAAATTTCACTGGTTAGTTTTTTAGAAAAAAGATCAAAGTTTTTATAAGTGATTTCCTTTCTTTCCTTGGCAAAGGGTTCTACAAAAGCTGTTTTTTTGCTAAATTTGATTAAACTTTTTTCTAAAAAATCGTAGATATGGGTTGTCAT
>NZ_MJXP01000009.1:0-2273 GCF_001762855.1 Campylobacter sp. BCW_6467
CCCCCCCCCATACCAATTTTTATTAGCTTTGATTAATTCTTGACCAAGTTTATAAGTAAAACATTCTTTTTCTTTTAAAGCCTCTTTGTAATCAGGATAAGCTTCTAATGGAGGTAGTTTTAAAGAAGGATCTTTTTTTATTTTTTCTTGAAAGATTTTTTGTTCTTGTTTGTGCTTGTCATAAATATATGATAATACAAAAGGCATTCTTATATAACCAAATATAGATTTAGAATTAACTATCATAGCTTGACCAAGTTTATAAGAGAGTTGGTTTTGAATACGAGCTTTAGCTGAATTCGAGTAAATAAAATGATAAAATAATTTAGGTTTTATTATATTATATTTCTCTTGAATTCTTGAAAAAAAATTTATAAAACTTTGTAATTTCTCTTCTTTATATGTATTATTCTCTCTCAATATTGATATATCTTTTTTTAATTCTTCGGTAATGTCTGGAAAATCTTTTATAACAGTACTACTTCCACCTAAAAGTGGATAAGGAAAAGCTGTATTTGCTACAAGATTATTTGCAATAAGCCATCTAAACAATAACATATGGGTTTCAATATCAAATTTTTTAGGATAAGATACAAACTCTTGCATTTGTTTGTTAAATTCAGCTCTTTTCCACATCAACAAAAGTTTCTCCATGGCTCCTCTTTTACCACAAGAAAAACTATCGCTAACCCTGCCATTCATATGAAGATGATGTGCAATATAAATTTCATCGTCCTCTAATCTAAGCAAGTCCTCTATATTAATTACTTCTGCAAAATTACAATCGGGTCTAATCCTAATCACATAATCATATTTAATATTATTTTCTTTTTCATATTCCTCCATTAGCTCAAAAACCCTAAAACAACCATAATATAATTTAGTTGCTGTATAAGAATGTTCTTTTAGACCTGTTTGCTCAATAAATGCTTTTTGATTTTCTAGTACTACTTTTTTACAATTATATATTTTTTTTAAATCTTGAATTTCTAATACATCACTAATTTCTCTGTCTAGCTTATTATATGTGTGTTGAAATAATTGCTTAAAAAGGTGGTTATTTCTTATTTCATTCGGTGCTATAAGGTTAAAATCTTGACTTAACAACCTATATACCCAATTACTGCCTCCACATATTCCTGGCCATTTTAAATGCTCACTCCAAGAAAAAACAAATACATCTGCATTCAATGGTTTTACTATATTATCAACAATTTGATCAATTGGTTTTAAATAATCACCCCTCATTGCACCAGAAATGCAAACAGCGACTTTAACATTTTTACTTGTGCTAATTTCACTTTTACTAATACCATTTTTCATTCTACTACTAAATCTAAGATAATATCTTTTAGATCCATTTTCTTTTGGAAATAGCCATTGAATAATTGCCAAAATCACAGTTGCTTTCATAAAAAAAACATTGTCCTTAAACATCTCAAAATAATCTATTGATCTTGAGATAAAAAACTTTTTTGATAAAAGAATTTCGTAAGATGGTTTAGGAATTTTATAGGATGAAATTTTTACATCATCAACAATAAGATAGTTTTTAAATATATCTAACACTTCTTCAGGAATATATCTAAAATTGTTAATAATATTTAAAAGTAAATAACAACCTATCGATTCTCGAGATACGCTAGAATACTCCTTTATATCAACTAATTCATCTTTTGTTTTTAATAGCTTATCTACTTCACTACGATATGAATTGGGAAATATTTCCTCGAAGATTTTTCTTAATTTACAATCTTGCAAAATTTTATAAAATTGTCCTGTATAAGTTAAATACAGAACATATTCTTTTGTAAAAATATCATTTTCAATATTCAATTCATATATTTTCTCTAACATATAAAAATTCCAATTTTCTAAACATTCTTGGATGTTTTCAACACTACTCATTATCTTAAGCCTTTCTTTGAAATTCCCTTTTTCAACTTCCTAATCTCAAGCAACAACTTGATATACCCCCCCCCCATACCAATTTTTATTAGCTTTGATTAATTCTTGACCAAGTTTATAAGTAAAACATTCTTTTTCTTTTAAAGCCTCTTTGTAATCAGGATAAGCTTCTAATGGAGGTAGTTTTAAAGAAGGATCTTTTTTTATTTTTTCTTGAAAGATTTTTTGTTCTTGTTTGTGCTTGTCATAAATATATGATAATACAAAAGGCATTCTTATATAACCAAATATAGATTTAGAATTAACTATCATAGCTTGACCAAGTTTATAAGAGAGTTGGTTTTGAATACGAGCTTTAGCTGAAT
>NZ_MJXP01000010.1:0-1559 GCF_001762855.1 Campylobacter sp. BCW_6467
TCTACACTAAAATATTTTTGTTTATAATTCATCTGCAACATTTTATCAATGGCTTCTTTTTCATTATCAAAAGAATACTCAAGTTCAACACTGCCCCTTTCTCCAATATAAACAGCTTCGTATTTATTATTATCAGAATCAAACCACATAGTAAGATGGTATTCTCCTGAATGTTTATAAGAAGGATACCAATCTGTATCAATCAACTTTTCTTCTTCTATAATTAATTCTGCTTGTTCTCTTGTCATTTTTTATCCTTTATTTAATCCATAAAATCTATATTAAAATACTTACAAGTTAAAGTAATATATTCTAAATCATTATCAAAATATATGCTTATCAACATCTCTTCTTCTTTTTCAATATAGCCTGTTATATCATCCCAATTATTTCTTATTAAATCGATAAAATTAGCTTCTAATTGATTAAAATTTTTACAATATGATTTTGAGTGTAGTAACTTATAATCATAAAAAACAATTTGCAAATCTTGTATATCTTTTTTCTCTGATTTAAAAAATATTTCTAAAGTTTTTTCATTTGTTATGATAGAATAAACAAAAAAGTCATTTTTCAAATCTATTTTTACATCTTTAAGATAAAATTCTCTTTTAAATAAACTTCCATGCTTTAAATTCTCAAATTTCATTATTTTGCCTTTTTAAATAATTTTCTACAATATCTAAATCTTTATGAGATATTGGCTCTACTAAACCCTGTGACATTCTATACTTTGTTGGATCTTGAGGATTTATATGTTTAGTATATTCTATTTTATGAGGCGTATCAATTATTTTCTTTGATGTCTTCTCATAATGTGGTTTACCATCTAAATCATATCTGGTAAGTTTATCTTTTGTCTTTATAGAAACACTATTATATCCTCCATTTAAAGTATTTTTTATTTCCATGGCTCTTTGTTTAATGTTTAAAATAATCTTACCATTTTCACCAATATAATCAGGACTTCTAGGTTTTGGAGTATCTTTAGGCCATATTCCATTATGCTTATAAAGATGAACTTCTTTATCGCTTATCTTACCTTTTTTATTTTCATTTTCCAAATATAAAAGCATTTTTGCTTTCTCTTTACTTTTTTTCTCTTCTCCTTCTTTGTGCCGCTCCTAATTTACCTCCTATCCCTTCCCATCTTATCCTATCAAATTTAATCTTAGCAAGAGGACTAGCTTGTATTTTAGCTAAAGCAAATTTAATCTTATTCTTTTTAGGTATAGCAAATATAGGATAACCTTTTATACTCATTCCTATCAAACCCATTTGTAATACAGAATGTTTATTATTAACTTTATGATCTGAATAAGTATAAGCAAATACTAAAGCTACTTTAGTACAAGGTCCTCCTAGTATAAGTGGATTTAAACATCCACTTATACTAGCTCGTTGTATTTCATTATTAAGCATAATAGGAACATTGTCTGATTTTATTCTTTTAGCTTTTTTTGCTTTTAACTTAACTCTACCTCCATGTAAGCATACTAAAGTATTATCTTCTAATATAGGATGCATACAAGAAGTATCAGAACTTATATTAATATCTT
>NZ_MJXP01000011.1:0-3081 GCF_001762855.1 Campylobacter sp. BCW_6467
TCTACACTAAAATATTTTTGTTTATAATTCATCTGCAACATTTTATCAATGGCTTCTTTTTCATTATCAAAAGAATACTCAAGTTCAACACTGCCCCTTTCTCCAATATAAACAGCTTCGTATTTATTATTATCAGAATCAAACCACATAGTAAGATGGTATTCTCCTGAATGTTTATAAGAAGGATACCAATCTGTATCAATCAACTTTTCTTCTTCTATAATTAATTCTGCTTGTTCTCTTGTCATTGTTTTTTATCTGTTTTAGTTTTTAATGTTTATACCATTTGGGCCTATTGCTGTCAATTTTTGTTCCCCAAAACATATGATCCATAGATACCGAAGCACTTATATCCCAAGATTCTAAACAGCGATCAAAACTACTTGCACATGTAAACATATAAGAGACGCTCTTAGCATTGCTCATATTCCATTTACTAATATCGGCATTAAAACATCTGGCTTTTTCAAACATAGAAGTAAAATAACACCCTTTGCCTACATTCCATTTGCTAATATCAGCATTAAAGCGTTCCGCTTTACTAAAACAAAATTCAAAATTTTTTACATTGCTTACATCCCAAGATTCTATCCCGCTAAAATCTCCACGAGTGGAATCGTCAAATAAATAAGATAAATTTTTTAACTGACTTACATCAAGCAAGCTTAAATTTACCTCTTCTATACATACAAACATATTTAAAAGAATTAAATTTTTGACTACAATTTTTTGTCCATCTTTTATCTTTTCTATTAAATCCATAAATTCTATTAAATTTTCAAAATGTATCTTCACGTTATTATCGTCAGCTAATCGTTTAATAATCTCTTTTATATATTCCTGAAAACTAAGATTTTCAAGTCCTTGGTGATCTTTATCTTTATACTTTGGAGATTTTACGCCTTTATGCATATCCAAGAAGATTGCATAACATAAACTTTTCCAAGCAAGATTTCGATTTTTACTATCCTCTACTTGCAAGGCAAGAGCAAACACAAAAGGCATAGCTTCATTATCACTATAACGTCCTGTTAAAACAATTTGTAATTCATCATCACTAAAATACTTGTTCGCAATAACATGCATTATAAAACCTGATACACTTGAAGAATAGCGAGCTGCAGCATCATAGAGATCTCCAAAAGTATAGCCTTGTTGTATAAAAAGTCTTAACAACTCTTTGCGTTCATTATCACGCTTTTGCAAAGCTTTCTTATCTTGCATGCAGGCTGTGAAAGCATAATCATGTCTGATAGATTTACTCCAACAATCAATCAAAAGAGAGCAAGATTTTAACAACTTTGTTGCATCAAATCCGTACTCAATAAGAAGCTTAAAAATATCTGGACGCCCATTTTCTAATGCAAGTTTTAAATAATCCTCTTTCTTAGAACCTATAAGAACTTTTTGCGGATTTTTAGCAAGCTTTGCAGTCGATTCTATAAGCTCAAAAGGTATAAAAGTTATATTATCTGTTTCATATTCACTGTTGATAGCCGCTTTGTAAATTTTAGCAAGATCAGTATCATTTAATTTTTTCTCTGCATTGGTAGCATTAAACACTTCTAGAACTTTATTTAATCGTTCAATCATAAAAAGTGAATACTCTTCCTTGCGGCGCCTTTCTTCAATATTTAAATTTAGAAGATTTAAAATTCCTTCTAAACCTGTAGGTGTATTTATTTTATCAATAGCGTTTTTAAACCAGAGAGGTGGATTGGATTCTAAAGGGGAATCTTTGAAAATATTCTTACTCTTTATCACCGCTTCAACTGAAACTTTCCAAGCATCAATATTTTGATTAAATTCCTTACAGAGATAAAACATACTATCAATATTTTTAGCTTTGCTCATATTCCATGAGCTTATATCGCAGTTAAAATTTTCACAGTGACCAAACATTAAATAAAAATTTTGACCTTTGCTTACATTCCACTTACTTAAATCAACATTCATATCAGAACAGCAAAAAAAACAACGAGAGAAGTCTTTGATATGCGAAACATCCCAAGATTCTATCCCATCAAATCTTTCCATACACTCAAAAGCACCATAAAGCGAGTCAAGATATATCAAATTAATACAATCTAGTGCTACCTTAGCGATAAGATATTTTTTTCTATCTTGTGCATATCGTACCAAAAATATAAGTTCTACATTATTCATCGGGCAATAAAGTTGATTTTGCGTAGCTGGTTTTTTCCCAAAAAGCACTTTAGAAAAACCGGATTTTTTAAGTACCTCCCCTGCATTTTCGCCTTTTAATATAGTTCTTAGTAATACTTTTAGTTTTGCAATACTGCTAGCATTTGCAGCTTTTTTTGCAGCTGGCTTTAAACTACCAAATGCCGAACCAGTATGTCTTAATATATTTTCATAAGGACTATCATCATTACCATCTTTTTTACTAGAAATCTTTTTATAAAAAGAATTTAGAAGCTCTTCACAAGCTTCTAAAGCATCTTCAGCGATTGCAATATTTGGATTTTCATTTATCAAACGCACCGCTTCAAGCACTCTAGCATTTTTTATAGCCTCTAAAAGCCTTTTATCGCTTTTTTTGTCAAATTTTTCCAAAGTTTCATCTAAGTTTATAGCCTTTAAAAGCCCTTTATCGCTTTTTTTGTTAAAATTTTCCAAAGCTTTATCCAAATCTTTAGCCTCTAAAAGTGATCGAAGAATTTTGCAAATCTCACTTAAATCTTCAAAGCAAAGTACATTTGTAATAAACCACTCATCAAATTCTTCCTCAGTAGCATCACGATAAGATATTCCTGTTTCTTCTTCAAAAGCGACTTCGTATTCTTCTGGATCGATATGATCATACGCATCACTTAAAAAACCCTCTAAATGAGAATTAACAGCCTGCAAAACTTCTTTGCTAGGTTTTGTTTTTAAGAATTCTTTAAAATTCTCAAGATTGTCTAAAATTTCAACATCAAATTCCATAATATCTCCTTTTTATTATTTTTTTATCTTTCTTCTTTCTTCATACATTTTAATTTGTTCTGGTCTCTCTAAACTCGTATCAATATTGTATTCTTTAACCAATTGTTCCCAAGTCTTAGCACCTGCTTTTTT
>NZ_MJXP01000012.1:0-6617 GCF_001762855.1 Campylobacter sp. BCW_6467
TTTCCAAACCCCTAAAAACACCCTATTCTCTCTAAAAACCCTAACCAGTAACAAACTCTTTTTTTAAACACTATTTCAAACACCATCTAAAACAACAATAAAAATAAACATAGGATTTATATATAAAGTAAGCAATGAAGACATTTAACAAGTCCGCAATGAGCTACTTTCCCCCTGCCAGTAAGGCGTAGTATCATCACCCACGATGTGCTTAGCTTCTTGGTTCGGGATGGAGCAAGGCGTTTCCACATCTGTATAATCACGGACATTGTTATTTAAATATTCTTTGAAAGATTGAATTTAAAAAATAAAGCTTAATCTTTTTATTTCTTTACTTTTTTCTTTATTCTCTTTCTTCTTTTGTTTTTCTTTCTTCTTTACTTATCTTTTATCTTTGATAAGTTTTTATATAGAATACTTAAAAAACAATGTTAAGAGCAAGTTCTAATATAAACTTTACTTGAAAGATTTCTATTAAACTCTAAATATTATCTATATTCAAAGCTTTCTTAAAAACCTTAACAAGGAAGTGATGCTTTATTAAAGATAAGCCAAACGCTCTATTAGTACTGGTCAGCTAAAGGACTTTCATCCATTACACACCCAGCCTATCAAACTAGTAGTCTTCTAGAGAGCTTAGAGAAGATTCATCTTAGAGTTGGCTTCACGCTTAGATGCTTTCAGCGTTTATCCTTTCCAAACTTAGCTACGCTGCGATGCTCTTGGCAGAACAACAGCTACACCAGTGGTTTGTTCAACCCGGTCCTCTCGTACTAGGGTCAAATCTCTTCAATCTTCTTACGCCCACGGCAGATAGGGACCGAACTGTCTCACGACGTTCTGAACCCAGCTCGCGTACCGCTTTAAATGGCGAACAGCCATACCCTTGGGACCTGCTCCAGCCCCAGGATGCGATGAGCCGACATCGAGGTGCCAAACCTCCCCGTCGATGTGAGCTCTTGGGGGAGATCAGCCTGTTATCCCCGGGGTACCTTTTATCCTTTGAGCGATGGCCCTTCCACACAGAACCACCGGATCACTAAGACCGACTTTCGTCTCTGCTTGACTTGTATGTCTTGCAGTTAAGCTGGCTTATACCTTTATACTCTACGAACGATTTCCAACCGTTCTGAGCCAACCTTTGTAAGCCTCCGTTATTATTTGGGAGGCGACCGCCCCAGTCAAACTACCCACCAGACATTGTCCCACTTGAGGATAACTCAAGCTGGTTAGCTACCCAAATAAGAAAGAGTGGTATCTCAACAATGGCTCATATACAACTGGCGTCATATACTCAAAGCCTCCCACCTATCCTGCACATTCTTATCCAAGTAGCAGTGTCAAGCTGTAGTAAAGGTCCACGGGGTCTTTCCGTCTTGCCGCGGGTAGGAGGAATTTTCACCTCCACTACAATTTCACTGGATCCCTCTTTGAGACAGCTCCCATCTCGTTACGCCATTCATGCAGGTCGGTATTTAACCGACAAGGAATTTCGCTACCTTAGGACCGTTATAGTTACGGCCGCCGTTTACTCGGGCTTCGATCAAGAGCTTCGCTAATGCTAACCCCATCAATTAACCTTCGAGCACCGGGCAGGCGTCACACCCTATACATCCTCTTACGAGTTAGCAGAGTGCTGTGTTTTTGGTAAACAGTCGGGAGGGACTCTTTGTTGTAAGTTTCCTTGCTTTCGGAGTAAATCCTAATACAAAGCTAACCACACCTTATACCGAAGATACGGTGCTATTTTGCAGAGTTCCTTAAAGAGAGTTCTTCCACGCGCCTTAGAATACTCATCCCACCCACCTGTGTCGGTTTACGGTACGGGCAACATTAGCTAAACTTAGAAACTTTTCTTGGCTCGACGGCATCAGGGGTTCTTCTATCCATCCGAAGATTTCAAAAAGCCTTTCAGTTCTCGGAGTATTGTTATACGGATTTGCCTGTATAAGCTCCTACGACCTTAGACTAGCACTTCCATCCGCTAGCCCCCTTAGCCCTAAGCGTCCTTCCATCGCACACTAATGTTGGTATTGGAATATTAACCAATTTGCCATCGTCTACCCCTTTCGGACTCGACTTAGGACCCGACTAACCCTACGATGACGAGCATCGCGTAGGAAACCTTGGGTTTACGGCGTTAATGATTCTCACATTAATTATCGCTACTCATGCCTGCATGCTCACTTCTATTCGCTCCAGCACTCCTTACCGGTATACCTTCGACGCAAATAGAACGCTCTCCTACCACTTGCACACAACTTAAACTACTTAAACTTTAAACCAAGAATATTTTTACTGATTTTACTAAGTTTTGTTTCTATCTTTACTCTATAAAAATCAGTAAAAATATAACTTAAAACATATAACTTAGTTTTTTATATTCTAAACTTAAATAATCTAAGTTGTGTGCAAGTCTACAGCTTCGGTACTTACTTTAGCCCCGTTATATTTTCCGCGCAAAATCACTAGACCAGTGAGCTATTACGCTTTCTTTAAAGGATGGCTGCTTCTAAGCCAACCTCCTGGTTGTTTAAGTAACTTCACATCGTTTTCCACTTAAGTAAGATTTAGGGACCTTAGCTGGTAGTCTGGGTTGTTTCCCTCTTGACGACGGATTTTATCACTCGCCGCCTGACTGCTGTGATTACATATAAGGTATTCGGAGTTTGATAGGGTTTGGTACATTGGTGTATGCCCTAGCCCATTCAGTGCTCTACCCCCTTATATTACGACACAACGCTATACCTAAATATATTTCGGAGAGAACCAGCTATCACGAAGTTTGATTGGCCTTTCACCCCTATCCACAAGTCATCCCGGGGCTTTTCAACGCCTATGGGTTCAGTCCTCCACTAGTTCTTACACTAGCTTCAACTTGCTCATGGATAGATCACTTCGTTTCGGGTCTGCAGCATCTGACTAAGCGCCCTATTCAGACTCGCTTTCGCTACGGCTTCGCGTTTGCTTAACCTTGCCAGACACCACAACTCGCAGGCTCATTATGCAAAAGGCAGTCCATCACACTGTATTGCTACATAGTGCTCTGAATGATTGTAAGCAAATGGTTTCAGGTTCTATTTCACTCTGATCACCTCAGTTCTTTTCACCTTTCCCTCACGGTACTTGTGCACTATCGATCTGGTATTAGTATTTAGGGTTGGATCGTGGTCGACCCGGATTCAGACAGGATTCCTCGTGTCCCGCCCTACTCAGGATACTGCTAGCTAAGCTTTGTTTTTCGCATACGGGACTATCACCCTCTATGGCTATACTTTCCAGAATGTTCTGCTAAACTCAGCTCTTGCACATTGCAGTCCTACAACCCCCAGTGCAAGCACTGGGTTTGCCCTCTTGCGCTTTCGCTCGCCGCTACTGACGCAATCTCTATTGATTTCTTTTCCTGAGGGTACTAAGATGTTTCAATTCCCCTCGTTCGCTCCTATATAGGTAATGTATATCTCTATACATTGGGTTGCCCCATTCGGAAATCTACGGATCAAAGCTTCTTGACAGCTCCCCGTAGCTTATCGCAGTCTAGTACGTCCTTCATCGCCTTTACCAGTCAAGGCATCCACCATTCGCTCTTAGTAGCTTACCTTTTGATGTTCTTTTAGCAGATGAGCAAAGCTCATCCTAAAGAACCAAAGCTAAAGGCCTACCCCGCCAACCTAAAAGATATTAGGCTTAAAACGAAATAAACTAAACATTCATTAAAAAATTAATGTAGATAAAGCTTCAATTCTTAATCGCTAAAAAAACAATTTGCATAAAAGTTAGATATAACCTAACTTCTACCTTTTTTATTGATTCTAAAACGCATCACTTCCTTGTTAAAGTTTTTATGATAAGACTTCTTTATCTTAAGACGGAAAGCATTCAAACACTTAATATAAAACTAAATGATTTAGTCTTAACTAAGCTGTGAGTTTGAAACTTGTCTTTAATTTACAAATCTTAAATCTAATATTCTCTTTATTATAGAAATAAAGATAATTAAAAGATATAAGTTAAACCAAAGAAAAGATAAATAGGTTTTATCCTTTAACAAGTCCTGTAAAATTGTTTTTATTAAAACTTGCTTGTGACTCTTAACAATGATAATTAAAAAGAACATTTAGGTTTAAAACCTAAAGGAAGTATATATATTAACATAATCATTATAAATATAAATACATAATGTATATGCTATTTATATCTATTAAAAAGTATATTCTTTTATAGTTAAAGATAAAAATAAATCTAAGTATAGAGTTTATATTTTATATTTAATCTACTTTATATACTTGCTTTAGATTTTAAAGCTTTTTTATTCAAATCTTTTTTATGGTGGGCCTAACAAGACTTGAACTTGTGACCTCACCCTTATCAGGGGTGCACTCTAACCAGCTGAGCTATAGGCCCTTAATAAATGGTGGAGAATAGCGGGATCGAACCGCTGACCTCCTGCGTGCAAAGCAGGCGCTCTCCCAGCTGAGCTAATTCCCCATAAACAATTAGCTTTATCATCAATCTTTGAAATCTAAACAAGAATCAATTGAGTTTATATATTGAAGTAATAGTTGTGAGACTTATTACTTTGTACTCTAGAAAGGAGGTGATCCAACCGCAGGTTCTCCTACGGTTACCTTGTTACGACTTCACCCCAGTCGCTGATTCCACTGTGGACGGTAACTAGTTTAGTATTCCGGCTTCGAGTGAAATCAACTCCCATGGTGTGACGGGCGGTGAGTACAAGACCCGGGAACGTATTCACCGTAGCATGGCTGATCTACGATTACTAGCGATTCCGGCTTCATGCTCTCGAGTTGCAGAGAACAATCCGAACTGGGACATATTTTATAGATTTGCTCCACCTCGCGGTATTGCGTCTCATTGTATATGCCATTGTAGCACGTGTGTCGCCCTGGGCATAAGGGCCATGATGACTTGACGTCGTCCACACCTTCCTCCTCCTTACGAAGGCAGTCTATTTAGAGTGCTCGGCCGAACCGTTAGCAACTAAATACGTGGGTTGCGCTCGTTGCGGGACTTAACCCAACATCTCACGACACGAGCTGACGACAGCCGTGCAGCACCTGTCTCTAAGTTCTAGCAAGCTAGCACCCTCATATCTCTATAAGGTTCTTAGGATATCAAGCCCAGGTAAGGTTCTTCGCGTATCTTCGAATTAAACCACATGCTCCACCGCTTGTGCGGGTCCCCGTCTATTCCTTTGAGTTTTAATCTTGCGACCGTACTCCCCAGGCGGTACACTTAATGCGTTAGCTGCATTACTGAGATGACTAGCATCCCAACAACTAGTGTACATCGTTTAGGGCGTGGACTACCAGGGTATCTAATCCTGTTTGCTCCCCACGCTTTCGCGCCTTAGCGTCAGTTGAGTTCCAGCAGATCGCCTTCGCAATGGGTATTCTTGGTGATATCTACGGATTTTACCCCTACACCACCAATTCCATCTGCCTCTCCCTCACTCTAGACTATCAGTTTCCCAAGCAGTTTAATGGTTAAGCCATTAGATTTCACAAGAGACTTGATAATCCGCCTACGCGCCCTTTACGCCCAGTGATTCCGAGTAACGCTTGCACCCTCCGTATTACCGCGGCTGCTGGCACGGAGTTAGCCGGTGCTTATTCCTTAGGTACCGTCAGAATTCTTCCCTAAGAAAAGGAGTTTACGCTCCGAAAAGTGTCATCCTCCACGCGGCGTTGCTGCGTCAGGGTTTCCCCCATTGCGCAATATTCCCTACTGCTGCCTCCCGTAGGAGTCTGGACCGTGTCTCAGTTCCAGTGTGACTGATCATCCTCTCAGACCAGTTAAGCGTCATAGCCTTGGTAAGCCATTACCTTACCAACTAGCTGATACTATATAGTCTCATCCTACACCGAAAAACTTTCCCTACTCAACTTGTGTTAAGCAGGAGTATAGAGTATTAGCAGTCGTTTCCAACTGTTGTCCTCTTGTGTAGGGCAGATTAACTATACCTTACTCACCCGTGCGCCACTAATCCACTTCTAGCAAGCTAAAAGCTTCATCGTTCGACTTGCATGTATTAGGCACGCCGCCAGCGTTCACTCTGAGCCAGGATCAAACTCTCCATAATAAACCTTCTTTAGCGTCAAGGCAAAGCCTTGACTAAGAAGCAAGCTAAAGGCCTACCCCGCCAACCTAATATAGATAAACTACTTAGATTGCATTAAAGAGATAAACCTTATTACTTTTATAGATAGTTTAATCTTTTTCTTCAAAGAAAAAGTTATAAAAGATTAAAAGAAAAGCTTTTAATCTTTTTAATATTAGATTGAATAGATTTTACATAATTGCTTATGCCTAAATCTTTCTGGCTCAATCGATCACTTATTTAGATTTCAAAGATTGACTAATAAGATTTGAATAACAATACTAAGTTAAAAGAACAAAACAAAAAATCATTTTTAAAAGAAAAGTTTTTAAATTAAAAACAAGATTTATAAAAAAGCTTTTAGTTTTAAATTAAAAAATTAAGAAAGTTAAAAACTCAAATAATTTAAAAACTTAAAAATCTAAAATAAAGTTAATTTATAAAATCTACTCAGTTAGTGAAACTTTATAATTTAAAAGATTTTAAGTCCTTTTTT
>NZ_MJXP01000013.1:0-44252 GCF_001762855.1 Campylobacter sp. BCW_6467
TTATGGAGAGTTTGATCCTGGCTCAGAGTGAACGCTGGCGGCGTGCCTAATACATGCAAGTCGAACGATGAAGCTTTTAGCTTGCTAGAAGTGGATTAGTGGCGCACGGGTGAGTAAGGTATAGTTAATCTGCCCTACACAAGAGGACAACAGTTGGAAACGACTGCTAATACTCTATACTCCTGCTTAACACAAGTTGAGTAGGGAAAGTTTTTCGGTGTAGGATGAGACTATATAGTATCAGCTAGTTGGTAAGGTAATGGCTTACCAAGGCTATGACGCTTAACTGGTCTGAGAGGATGATCAGTCACACTGGAACTGAGACACGGTCCAGACTCCTACGGGAGGCAGCAGTAGGGAATATTGCGCAATGGGGGAAACCCTGACGCAGCAACGCCGCGTGGAGGATGACACTTTTCGGAGCGTAAACTCCTTTTCTTAGGGAAGAATTCTGACGGTACCTAAGGAATAAGCACCGGCTAACTCCGTGCCAGCAGCCGCGGTAATACGGAGGGTGCAAGCGTTACTCGGAATCACTGGGCGTAAAGGGCGCGTAGGCGGATTATCAAGTCTCTTGTGAAATCTAATGGCTTAACCATTAAACTGCTTGGGAAACTGATAGTCTAGAGTGAGGGAGAGGCAGATGGAATTGGTGGTGTAGGGGTAAAATCCGTAGATATCACCAAGAATACCCATTGCGAAGGCGATCTGCTGGAACTCAACTGACGCTAAGGCGCGAAAGCGTGGGGAGCAAACAGGATTAGATACCCTGGTAGTCCACGCCCTAAACGATGTACACTAGTTGTTGGGATGCTAGTCATCTCAGTAATGCAGCTAACGCATTAAGTGTACCGCCTGGGGAGTACGGTCGCAAGATTAAAACTCAAAGGAATAGACGGGGACCCGCACAAGCGGTGGAGCATGTGGTTTAATTCGAAGATACGCGAAGAACCTTACCTGGGCTTGATATCCTAAGAACCTTATAGAGATATGAGGGTGCTAGCTTGCTAGAACTTAGAGACAGGTGCTGCACGGCTGTCGTCAGCTCGTGTCGTGAGATGTTGGGTTAAGTCCCGCAACGAGCGCAACCCACGTATTTAGTTGCTAACGGTTCGGCCGAGCACTCTAAATAGACTGCCTTCGTAAGGAGGAGGAAGGTGTGGACGACGTCAAGTCATCATGGCCCTTATGCCCAGGGCGACACACGTGCTACAATGGCATATACAATGAGACGCAATACCGCGAGGTGGAGCAAATCTATAAAATATGTCCCAGTTCGGATTGTTCTCTGCAACTCGAGAGCATGAAGCCGGAATCGCTAGTAATCGTAGATCAGCCATGCTACGGTGAATACGTTCCCGGGTCTTGTACTCACCGCCCGTCACACCATGGGAGTTGATTTCACTCGAAGCCGGAATACTAAACTAGTTACCGTCCACAGTGGAATCAGCGACTGGGGTGAAGTCGTAACAAGGTAACCGTAGGAGAACCTGCGGTTGGATCACCTCCTTTCTAGAGTACAAAGTAATAAGTCTCACAACTATTACTTCAATATATAAACTCAATTGATTCTTGTTTAGATTTCAAAGATTGATGATAAAGCTAATTGTTTATGGGGAATTAGCTCAGCTGGGAGAGCGCCTGCTTTGCACGCAGGAGGTCAGCGGTTCGATCCCGCTATTCTCCACCATTTATTAAGGGCCTATAGCTCAGCTGGTTAGAGTGCACCCCTGATAAGGGTGAGGTCACAAGTTCAAGTCTTGTTAGGCCCACCATAAAAAAGATTTGAATAAAAAAGCTTTAAAATCTAAAGCAAGTATATAAAGTAGATTAAATATAAAATATAAACTCTATACTTAGATTTATTTTTATCTTTAACTATAAAAGAATATACTTTTTAATAGATATAAATAGCATATACATTATGTATTTATATTTATAATGATTATGTTAATATATATACTTCCTTTAGGTTTTAAACCTAAATGTTCTTTTTAATTATCATTGTTAAGAGTCACAAGCAAGTTTTAATAAAAACAATTTTACAGGACTTGTTAAAGGATAAAACCTATTTATCTTTTCTTTGGTTTAACTTATATCTTTTAATTATCTTTATTTCTATAATAAAGAGAATATTAGATTTAAGATTTGTAAATTAAAGACAAGTTTCAAACTCACAGCTTAGTTAAGACTAAATCATTTAGTTTTATATTAAGTGTTTGAATGCTTTCCGTCTTAAGATAAAGAAGTCTTATCATAAAAACTTTAACAAGGAAGTGATGCGTTTTAGAATCAATAAAAAAGGTAGAAGTTAGGTTATATCTAACTTTTATGCAAATTGTTTTTTTAGCGATTAAGAATTGAAGCTTTATCTACATTAATTTTTTAATGAATGTTTAGTTTATTTCGTTTTAAGCCTAATATCTTTTAGGTTGGCGGGGTAGGCCTTTAGCTTTGGTTCTTTAGGATGAGCTTTGCTCATCTGCTAAAAGAACATCAAAAGGTAAGCTACTAAGAGCGAATGGTGGATGCCTTGACTGGTAAAGGCGATGAAGGACGTACTAGACTGCGATAAGCTACGGGGAGCTGTCAAGAAGCTTTGATCCGTAGATTTCCGAATGGGGCAACCCAATGTATAGAGATATACATTACCTATATAGGAGCGAACGAGGGGAATTGAAACATCTTAGTACCCTCAGGAAAAGAAATCAATAGAGATTGCGTCAGTAGCGGCGAGCGAAAGCGCAAGAGGGCAAACCCAGTGCTTGCACTGGGGGTTGTAGGACTGCAATGTGCAAGAGCTGAGTTTAGCAGAACATTCTGGAAAGTATAGCCATAGAGGGTGATAGTCCCGTATGCGAAAAACAAAGCTTAGCTAGCAGTATCCTGAGTAGGGCGGGACACGAGGAATCCTGTCTGAATCCGGGTCGACCACGATCCAACCCTAAATACTAATACCAGATCGATAGTGCACAAGTACCGTGAGGGAAAGGTGAAAAGAACTGAGGTGATCAGAGTGAAATAGAACCTGAAACCATTTGCTTACAATCATTCAGAGCACTATGTAGCAATACAGTGTGATGGACTGCCTTTTGCATAATGAGCCTGCGAGTTGTGGTGTCTGGCAAGGTTAAGCAAACGCGAAGCCGTAGCGAAAGCGAGTCTGAATAGGGCGCTTAGTCAGATGCTGCAGACCCGAAACGAAGTGATCTATCCATGAGCAAGTTGAAGCTAGTGTAAGAACTAGTGGAGGACTGAACCCATAGGCGTTGAAAAGCCCCGGGATGACTTGTGGATAGGGGTGAAAGGCCAATCAAACTTCGTGATAGCTGGTTCTCTCCGAAATATATTTAGGTATAGCGTTGTGTCGTAATATAAGGGGGTAGAGCACTGAATGGGCTAGGGCATACACCAATGTACCAAACCCTATCAAACTCCGAATACCTTATATGTAATCACAGCAGTCAGGCGGCGAGTGATAAAATCCGTCGTCAAGAGGGAAACAACCCAGACTACCAGCTAAGGTCCCTAAATCTTACTTAAGTGGAAAACGATGTGAAGTTACTTAAACAACCAGGAGGTTGGCTTAGAAGCAGCCATCCTTTAAAGAAAGCGTAATAGCTCACTGGTCTAGTGATTTTGCGCGGAAAATATAACGGGGCTAAAGTAAGTACCGAAGCTGTAGACTTGCACACAACTTAGATTATTTAAGTTTAGAATATAAAAAACTAAGTTATATGTTTTAAGTTATATTTTTACTGATTTTTATAGAGTAAAGATAGAAACAAAACTTAGTAAAATCAGTAAAAATATTCTTGGTTTAAAGTTTAAGTAGTTTAAGTTGTGTGCAAGTGGTAGGAGAGCGTTCTATTTGCGTCGAAGGTATACCGGTAAGGAGTGCTGGAGCGAATAGAAGTGAGCATGCAGGCATGAGTAGCGATAATTAATGTGAGAATCATTAACGCCGTAAACCCAAGGTTTCCTACGCGATGCTCGTCATCGTAGGGTTAGTCGGGTCCTAAGTCGAGTCCGAAAGGGGTAGACGATGGCAAATTGGTTAATATTCCAATACCAACATTAGTGTGCGATGGAAGGACGCTTAGGGCTAAGGGGGCTAGCGGATGGAAGTGCTAGTCTAAGGTCGTAGGAGCTTATACAGGCAAATCCGTATAACAATACTCCGAGAACTGAAAGGCTTTTTGAAATCTTCGGATGGATAGAAGAACCCCTGATGCCGTCGAGCCAAGAAAAGTTTCTAAGTTTAGCTAATGTTGCCCGTACCGTAAACCGACACAGGTGGGTGGGATGAGTATTCTAAGGCGCGTGGAAGAACTCTCTTTAAGGAACTCTGCAAAATAGCACCGTATCTTCGGTATAAGGTGTGGTTAGCTTTGTATTAGGATTTACTCCGAAAGCAAGGAAACTTACAACAAAGAGTCCCTCCCGACTGTTTACCAAAAACACAGCACTCTGCTAACTCGTAAGAGGATGTATAGGGTGTGACGCCTGCCCGGTGCTCGAAGGTTAATTGATGGGGTTAGCATTAGCGAAGCTCTTGATCGAAGCCCGAGTAAACGGCGGCCGTAACTATAACGGTCCTAAGGTAGCGAAATTCCTTGTCGGTTAAATACCGACCTGCATGAATGGCGTAACGAGATGGGAGCTGTCTCAAAGAGGGATCCAGTGAAATTGTAGTGGAGGTGAAAATTCCTCCTACCCGCGGCAAGACGGAAAGACCCCGTGGACCTTTACTACAGCTTGACACTGCTACTTGGATAAGAATGTGCAGGATAGGTGGGAGGCTTTGAGTATATGACGCCAGTTGTATATGAGCCATTGTTGAGATACCACTCTTTCTTATTTGGGTAGCTAACCAGCTTGAGTTATCCTCAAGTGGGACAATGTCTGGTGGGTAGTTTGACTGGGGCGGTCGCCTCCCAAATAATAACGGAGGCTTACAAAGGTTGGCTCAGAACGGTTGGAAATCGTTCGTAGAGTATAAAGGTATAAGCCAGCTTAACTGCAAGACATACAAGTCAAGCAGAGACGAAAGTCGGTCTTAGTGATCCGGTGGTTCTGTGTGGAAGGGCCATCGCTCAAAGGATAAAAGGTACCCCGGGGATAACAGGCTGATCTCCCCCAAGAGCTCACATCGACGGGGAGGTTTGGCACCTCGATGTCGGCTCATCGCATCCTGGGGCTGGAGCAGGTCCCAAGGGTATGGCTGTTCGCCATTTAAAGCGGTACGCGAGCTGGGTTCAGAACGTCGTGAGACAGTTCGGTCCCTATCTGCCGTGGGCGTAAGAAGATTGAAGAGATTTGACCCTAGTACGAGAGGACCGGGTTGAACAAACCACTGGTGTAGCTGTTGTTCTGCCAAGAGCATCGCAGCGTAGCTAAGTTTGGAAAGGATAAACGCTGAAAGCATCTAAGCGTGAAGCCAACTCTAAGATGAATCTTCTCTAAGCTCTCTAGAAGACTACTAGTTTGATAGGCTGGGTGTGTAATGGATGAAAGTCCTTTAGCTGACCAGTACTAATAGAGCGTTTGGCTTATCTTTAATAAAGCATCACTTCCTTGTTAAGGTTTTTAAGAAAGCTTTGAATATAGATAATATTTAGAGTTTAATAGAAATCTTTCAAGTAAAGTTTATATTAGAACTTGCTCTTAACATTGTTTTTTAAGTATTCTATATAAAAACTTATCAAAGATAAAAGATAAGTAAAGAAGAAAGAAAAACAAAAGAAGAAAGAGAATAAAGAAAAAAGTAAAGAAATAAAAAGATTAAGCTTTATTTTTTAAATTCAATCTTTCAAAGAATATTTAAATAACAATGTCCGTGATTATACAGATGTGGAAACGCCTTGCTCCATCCCGAACCAAGAAGCTAAGCACATCGTGGGTGATGATACTACGCCTTACTGGCAGGGGGAAAGTAGCTCATTGCGGACTTGTTAAATGTCTTCATTGCTTACTTTATATATAAATCCTATGTTTATTTTTATTGTTGTTTTAGATGGTGTTTGAAATAGTGTTTAAAAAAAGAGTTTGTTACTGGTTAGGGTTTTTAGAGAGAATAGGGTGTTTTTAGGGGTTTGGAAAATAATAGAGGATAAAATTTAAAATTTTCTAAGTTAAAATTACGTAAAATATATTAACAATATTTTTGAAAAGATGTCGAAAATTTGAAGGCATCAAAATGGATTTTATAAAATTTCTTAATCATTTTCAACCCATATCTAAATCTTCTCAGCAAGCTAGTGTATACAAATCTTTTAAGTTGAATTTAAAACCAAATATTCTTAATGAAAAAGACGAAAATTCCTCTTCATTTCAAGAGCAAAAAACAGATGTAGCTCAAACTATGCTTCAAAGATTAGAAGATGAAAAAGTTTTCAATCAAAAGGTAAGTGATAAAGTAAAAAAAGCTGAAAGAGGTATGACTACTATATATTTTAGAGATCCTATTACAAATAAACTCGTTCGTAGTGCTTTAAGTTCAACAGCCATCAATAAAATGGGGATTGAATTTGACAAAGAAGATATGACTAAAAGACTTGATGGATCATATATATTAAGTGGAAAAGCTGAAAATTTCGTGGCTGGATGGTATGCTGATATAGCATATACTAGAGCTTATGTGGCTAGTGATAGAAATAATGATGGATATTTAGAAGATTATGAACTTGAAGATACGAAAAGTGGTTTTGTAGCACAGGAAACAAATTTAGGAGTTTTTGTGCAATCTTATACACAATTAAATGGTAGCGTGGATACTCTATTTGGTTTTGAAAAAGATTTTAGAGAAATGCGTCCAGATGATACTAAAGATATAGATTATGCTGGTAGAACTATAGGTTTAGAGCTTGATAAAATGATAAGAAAAGATGGAGATTTTAATGGAGAGCTTAGTTTTAGCGAAACTGGCATGCAAGCAGTAAAAACCAAAGCTCCAAATTCTGGATGGACTGAAAGCGTAGGTATGTTAACTTTAACTAAATTTAATCAAACTAATACAATAGAAATTAAAGATATCTTAGATAAATTAGGTAAAGGTGTAAAATATGATGATTTAAGTGAAGATGAAAAATCTCTACTTAAAATGCAATTATCTGATAAAATTTTTGATGAAGTTGAAGATAAAGAAACTGGTAATAAAAAACTTGTTCTTAATCTGGATAAATTTAAAATTTTCTATGAAGGTTTTGTGGATTTATTTAAACAAAGAAGTGTAAGAATGCTAGGTTTAAAACCTGAAGATGCAACTAAACTTAATTATGACAATCTTGGTGAAATTGTCAACGAAATGAAGCAAACTTATTTTGATACAAATTCTACAAGTTATGGAAAAATAGCTGATTTAATTAAAATTTGGGCTTAGTTTTTATAATTATCTTGTAAAGTGTATTGTTATTTTTATTTTGATATGTTGTATTCTTATAAAAAATCAACTAATAAAAGTTTAGTCATATAGACTAAATAAAATTAAGTATATTTTTTTATATTTATACTTGACAAAATAACACTCAATGTTGTATAATACTTCTAGCAATCAAAAAATAGAGTGCTAAAAATTTAAGGAAAGAGCTATGAAAAGCCGAGATAAAAAGGATTTGATTTTAGATTCTATCATCCAAACTTATCTTTTAGATAATGTTCCTATTGGTTCAAATGAATTGAATTTAAATCTTTGCATCCCTGCTTCAACTATACGCGTTTATCTTAAAAGGCTTAGCGACGAGGGTTTGATCACTCAGCTTCATATAAGTAGTGGTAGAATTCCTACTATTTTGACAATGCAAAATTACTGGCAAAGTTTTTGGAAAAAAGAACAAGATCAAGATATCAATATCAAAAGTGAGAATTTTTTAAAAGAGTTGAGCAAAGAATTTGAAATTTATTGTCTTGTTTATGGTGGTAGAAGCTTAGTACTTAAAGAAGTGCTTGATCTAAATGCTAAATTTATAGTGCTTGATTTTAAAGAAGAAGAGCTCGTTTTAAAATATGAAAAAGAAGCATGGAAATTTTTACAAAGTCTTATAGGATTAGATCTTTTTAGTATAGAAAAAATAGCTTTGAGAGTTCATTTTATGGATCTTGTAGAAAAAATAGCTAGCTTAAGACAAAATTTGATTTGCTATAGAAGTAATGAAGAAAGAGCTTATCAAATTTATCAAAATGATGAATTTGTTAAGCTCTTAGATTGCGGAGTTCATCGTTATTTTAAAGAAAGTCTTGAATTTGAACCTTTATTTAAAGAAGGTTTTATGGGGCTTAAGGTGGATGCGCAGTTTTTGGGCGAAGATGTAAATATTATCTTAGCAGGTAGTGTTTATACGGATTATAAAAAAATATTACAATACATAAAGGAGGCGGCGTGAGCGAGCAAAAGCAAGAATTTGAAAACGAAAACGCAGAAAATTCTGAACATTTGCAAGATGAGAATTTGCAAAATATCGAAGATGTTGAGCAAAACAAATTGCAAAAAGACTATGATGAATTAAAAGACAAATATATGCGTGCAAACGCTGAATTTGAAAATATTAAAAAAAGAATGGAAAAAGAAAAGCTAAGTGCTATGGCTTATGCAAATGAAAGCTTTGCAAAGGATTTGCTTGATGTTTTGGATGCTTTAGAAGCAGCTATCAATGTCGAATGTCATGATGAAATTAGCTTAAAAATCAAAGAAGGAGTGCAAAACACTTTAGATTTGTTTCTTAAAAAACTTGAAAAGCATGGAGTGGCTCTTATCAAAGAAGAAAAAGAGTTCGATCCAAATTTACATGAGGCAATGTTTCATGTAGATAGTGAAAATCATCAAAGTGGTGAAGTGGTTACCGTGCTTCAAAAAGGCTATAAAATAGCCGATCGTGTGATCCGTCCAACCAAAGTTAGTGTAGCAAAATAAATTTTAATAAAAAGGATAAAAAATGAGTAAAGTTATAGGTATAGATTTAGGAACAACCAATTCTTGTGTTGCTGTGTATGAACGCGGTGAGAGTAAAGTAATCCCAAATAAAGAAGGTAAAAATACAACTCCTTCTGTGGTGGCTTTTACAGATAAAGGCGAGGTTTTAGTAGGAGATAGTGCAAAACGCCAAGCGGTAACTAACCCTGAAAAAACTATTTATTCTATTAAAAGAATTATGGGTTTGATGATCAATGAAGACGCGGCTAAAGAAGCTAAAACAAGACTTCCTTATCATATTACTGAAAGAAATGGTGCTTGTGCTATTGAGATTGCAGGGAAAATTTATACTCCGCAAGAAATTTCAGCAAAAGTTTTAATGAAACTAAAAGAAGATGCTGAGGCTTTCTTGGGTGAGAGTGTTGTAGATGCAGTTATTACTGTGCCTGCGTATTTTAACGATGCACAAAGAAAAGCGACAAAAGAAGCAGGAACGATAGCAGGACTTAATGTATTAAGAATTATCAATGAGCCTACTTCAGCAGCTCTAGCTTATGGACTTGATAAAAAAGATAGTGAAAAAATCGTGGTTTATGATCTAGGCGGGGGAACTTTTGATGTTACTGTGCTTGAAACTGGCGATAATGTAGTAGAAGTTTTAGCAACAGGTGGTAATGCTTTCTTAGGGGGCGATGATTTTGATAATAAACTTATTGATTTTCTAGCTAATGAATTTAAAGATGAAACAGGCATAGATCTTAAAAATGATGTTATGGCTCTACAACGCTTGAAAGAAGCAGCAGAAAATGCTAAAAAAGAATTAAGCTCAGCTAATGAAACTGAAATTAATTTACCATTTATCACAGCAGATGCAAGTGGACCAAAACATTTGGTTAAAAAACTTACTAGAGCTAAATTTGAAGGTATGATTGATTCTTTAGTAGCTGAAACCATCACTAAAATCAATGAAGTAGTAAGCGACGCAGGTCTTAAAAAAGATGAGATTAAAGAAATTGTTATGGTAGGGGGCTCTACTCGTGTTCCTTTAGTGCAAGAAGAAGTGAAAAAAGCTTTTAATAAAGATCTTAACAAGTCTGTAAATCCTGATGAAGTTGTGGCTATTGGTGCGGCGATTCAAGGTGCGGTTATAAAAGGTGATGTAAAAGATGTGCTTTTACTTGATGTTACTCCGCTCTCTTTGGGTATAGAAACTCTAGGCGGGGTAATGACTAAGATTATCGAAAAAGGTACAACTATTCCAACTAAAAAAGAGCAAGTTTTCTCAACCGCTGAAGATAATCAAAGTGCTGTAACTATCAATGTTTTACAAGGGGAAAGAGAATTTAGTCGTGATAATAAATCTTTAGGAAATTTTAATCTTGAAGGAATTCCACCAGCACCACGCGGTATGCCACAAATCGAAGTTACTTTTGATATCGATGCAAATGGTATTTTAACTGTTAGTGCAAAAGATAAAGCAACAGGTAAGGCTCAAGAGATCAAAATCACAGGTTCAAGCGGACTTAGCGAAGAAGAAATTAACAACATGGTAAAAGATGCTGAACTTCACAAAGAAGAAGATAAAAAACGCAAAGAAGCTGTAGATGCTAGAAATGCAGCTGATAGCTTGGCTCATCAAGTAGAAAAATCTTTAAGTGAGTTGGGTGAAAAAGTTGCCACTGCTGATAAAGAAAATATCCAAAAGGCTCTTGATGATTTGCGCGAGACCTTGAAAAATCAAAATGCAAGCAAAGAAGAGATTGAAAGCAAAATGAAAGCTTTAAGTGAAGTTTCTCATAAGTTAGCTGAAAATATGTATAAAAAAGATGAGCCAAATGCAGCGAACGATAAAAAGAAAAAAGATGACGATGTAATCGACGCTGAAGTTGAGTAATCTTTCAAAATCTTCATTCAAGCCTTTTTAAAAGGCTTGAAAATTTTTTAAAAATTTTTAGGAAATGACAAAATCTGTAAAATATAAGCTTGCTACCTAATTTTTTATTGATTTTTTAACCAATTCTTTTTGAAGTTTTAGTTTAAAATCAGACAATTCATTTTCTTGTATTTCTTTTGCTAAAATGGTTTGAATAATGTAGGTGAAATTTTTGTAAAATCTTCTAAAGAAAATTTGATTTCATCCAAGTCATTTTAGTGTAAGCAAACTAAAAACTTAGCAATAAAATAAAATTAGTCTAAAAACTTTTTAGATATAATCTTGATAAACATAAAAGGAAAAATTTGAATTTATCATTTAAAACCTTTGATATTTCAAATAATGAAAGATTAAAAGCTAAAAAAATACAGGGTAAAAAATATGAAATTTTTCTTAATGAAAATGAGCAAAGTCTTATAACTCCTAAAGTGTCTTTTAAAGAAATTTTGAGGTATTATTATCTTTATCCAAAAAATGCCATTCCTTCTTTTAAATTACCTTTTTTCAAGCCTGATTTGAGTGGTTTTAGCACCCCGCATATTACTTGGCTTGGACATTCTTCGCTTTTTATAAGTTTTAAAGAATATAAAATTTTGATTGATCCTGTTTTTAACACTCATGCTTCGCCTATTTCTTTTATCAATAAGGCTTTTAAAAATGCTCCTGTTTATAATGTAAATGATTTTAATGAAATTTTTGCTGTGATTATCACGCATTCGCATTTTGATCATTTAGATGCTAAGAGTGTAAAAGCTTTAAAAGATAAGGCTAAATTTTTTATTACACCTTTAAAAGTGGGAAATTATCTAAAAAGCTATGGGGTGAGTGAGAAAAAAATCATAGAGCTTGATTGGTGGAGTGGAATAGAATTTGATGATTTAAAAATCATTGCAATACCTGCACAGCACAGTTCAAGTAGAGGAGATGGTAAAAACAAAACCCTTTGGGCTTCTTTTGTGATGGAATTTTTAAGTGTAGATAAGAGAGTGTTTTTTAGTGCAGATGGAGGATATTTTACACATTTTAAAAAATAGGTGAATATTTTGGAAGTTTTGATCTAGCTTGTCTTGAAAGCGGACAGTTTAATATCGCTTGGCCATATTCACACTCTTTTCCTGGTCAAATTTTAAAAGAAGCGAAAGATCTTAATGCAAAGGCTGTCATGCCTATACATTGGGGGAGATTTTTAGCGGGAACTCATGCATGGAATGAGGTAGTAAAATTTTTTTATGAAAATTTAGATTTACCCCTTATCACACCAAAAATGGGTGAGGCTTATGAAATAAGGGCTAAATTTAAATAGGATTTTTGGTGGAAAGAAGGATAAATTAACACAAGTTTATAATCTATATTTTGGTTTTTGCTATAGTTTTATAAAACTAAAAAAGGAGATTTTGTGAAAATCATTCAATGGAATAGGGCGGAATTTAGCCCAAAAGAAGTAAAAATCAATGTTTTAATTGACAATGAAAAAGGTAAAGAAATTCAAATTTTATTAGCTAAAGATAGTGTTATGAAAGAGCATAAAGCTCCTTTTGCTATACATATTCAAGTTTTAAGCGGTAAAATTTGGTTTGAAGTGGAAAAGGAAAAATTTGAATTAAATGCTTTGGATATGATAAGCCTAGAAGCAAATGTAGCGCATTCTTTAGGTGGATTGGAAAATTCTATAATAAGATTGAGTTTAAATAAATCAGATAGTATTCAAAGAGTAAATGCTGTGCTTAAAAAGCCTTAAAGTAATTTTAAGGCTTTAGGGCTTAATAAGAAGCAATGAAATTTGCTATTCTTTCTAAACCTTTTTTGATAAGCTCATCGCTTGTGGCATAAGAAAGCCTAAAATATCCATCCATTCCAAAACCTATGCCTGGAACAACGGCAACTTTTTCTTGTTCAAGTAATTTTTGGCAAAATTTCATAGAATCTTTTTCTATTTTTTGTATATTTACAAAAAGATAAAAAGCACCTTCTGGTTTATAAACACTGATATTTGGGATTTGTTTAAGCATATCTAAAGCTAAGTTACGGCGTTTTTCAAAAGCTTGACGCATTTTTTCTATATCTTTATCACATTTCCCATTTAAAGCAGGAATGGCTGCATGTTGAGTAATGGAGCAAATATTTGAAGTGCTTTGTCCTTGAAGTCTTTTAACGGCTGAAATTAGGGCTTTATTTTTGCTTGCCATATAGCCAAAACGCCATCCTGGCATAGCTCCACATTTGCTAAGTCCGTTAATAGTCACAGTGCGTTTTAAAGCGTCTTCGCTTACACTTGCAAAAGCTACAAAATCAAAACCATCATAGTGAAGTTTTTCATACATTTCATCACTTAAAACGGTAATTTGAGTTCCTTCTAAAACTTTAGTAATTTGAGTTAATTCTTCTTTAGAATAAATCGATCCTACAGGATTTGAAGGAGAATTTAACATTAAAACCTTGGTTTTAGCTGTGATAGCTTTTTTTAGTTGTTCAGCGGTAATTTTAAAGCCATTTTCTTCTAAGCCTTCTATAAATACAGGTTTTCCACCTGCAAATTTTACCATTTCAGGATAGCTTACCCAGTAAGGACTAGGGATAATGACTTCATCATCTTTTTCTACTAAACATTCTATACATTCAAAAAGAGAGTGTTTTGCACCTACATTGGTGATGATTTCATTTGTTTCGTAATCAAGATTATTATCTTTTTTAAATTTGATTTGAATAGCTTTTAATACTTCAGGAATTCCCGCAACAGCAGTGTATTTTCCACATCCTTTTTCAATAGCACTTATAGCGGCATTTTTGATGGTTTGTGGTGTGTCAAAATCAGGTTCACCCGCTGAAAAACTAATGATATCCTCGCCTTTGGCTTTAAGTTCATTGGCAAGTGCAGTGATAGCTAAAGTGATAGATTCTTCTAAAACTTGAGATCTTTTTGTAAGCATTTTTCAATCCTTGATAATTTTTGTTTAATTTTAGCAGAAAATTGCATTTTTACAATAAATTTAATTTAAAAATGAGTTGTAAATTTCAATAAATGTGAAAATTTGTATTAATTTTTAGGAAAAATTAATACGCATAATAATACATATAATTTTATGTATTATAAAAATTATTATTTTTGTGATTTAGGTTGTTTTAATATAAGATTTTCAAGTTCTAAAATTTTCTTTTCTAACTTTTCTAGTTTGTCATCGCAATTTGCATCTATGGCTCTAATGTTTTTATTTTTACGCTCTTCGATAATATAAGCAGGAATTCCAACGGCAGTTAAATTTGCACCTATATCTTTAACCACTACAGCATTTGAGCCTATTTTGGCATTTTCTCCTATGGTGATATTGCCAAGCACTTTTGCGCCTGAGCCTATGATCACTCCTTTTTTTATGGTTGGATGGCGTTTAGTACCTTTTTCAAGGCTTGTTCCACCTAAAGTAACGCCTTGATAAATTAAAACATCATCTTCTATAATTGCTGTTTGACCTATAACCACTCCATTGGCATGATCTATAAAAATACGCCTTCCAAGTTCTGCTCCAGGGTGCAAATCTACCCCAGTTAAGAATTGTGAAATTCCGCTAATCATTCTAGCAATGCGTTTAAAATTTCTTATGTAAAAAAAATGTGCAAAGCGGTAATTTACTACAGCCCATACTCCAGGGTAATTAAAAAAAAGTTCTATACAAGAATTAAAAGCTGGATCTTGTGCCTTTGGCTGAGAAAAATCTTCTTTTATAATACCCCAAAAATTCATCTAAACTCCTATGCTTTTTAAATAACCATTATCATTTAAGAAAAGATAAAGTTCCCCTAAAATATGCTTTTTTTGCTTGTCATTTACAAGCTTAGAATTACTTATGCGTTCATTAAGTATATCCATGATAGCGTGTATATCATAGTCTAAATCTTCTAAGGCATCAAGTATGGATTGTGCTTCTATAATCCCCTCAACTTCATAGCCTTTTTCATTGATACTTATAATAGCTTCAGTGGGATGAGTAAAAAGATTGTGTTTCATTCCAAGTACTTCTTGATAGGCACCTACAAGAAAAAACCCTAGAAAATAATTTTCTTTTTCTACATCTACATCGTGTAAAAATAAAGGTTGATCTTTAGAGTATGAAATTTCTCCATCGCTATCGCAGGTTATATCCCAAATGCTCGCACTTCGAGTCGGTTCTTCATCTAAGCGATCAAGTGGCATGATGGGGAAATTTTGTTCTAAGCCCCAAAAATCAGGTATGCTTTGAAAGAGCGAAAAATTTACCAAATACCTTTCTTGCACTTCATCTTGTATGGCAAGTAAATCCGCAGGATTTTGCTTATCGCCTAAAAGCAAGATAGCTTTTTTTGTAATCAAATGAGTTAAAATTTCAGCATTGGAACGATCTTGCAAATCCACATAGCCCAAATCAAAAAGAGTTAAAATACTCTCTAAATGATCTATGCTATCGTGCAAGTATTCTAAAGCATTGGAAGGTTTTATGCTTTTATAAAGATCGTAAAGCTCATCGATAAGTTTTGGATTTTGTTTTTTAAGTATGAGTTTGTTTTCTGCGTATTCTTGAGAAAAAAGTTCTAATACAGGAGCGATTAAAACAGCGTGATTGGCTGCTACAAAACGTCCACTTTCTATGAAAATATCAGGCTCTAAATCTTTTTTTTGTTCGGCTATGTTTTTTAGGATAAAAACTACATCGTTAGCGTATTCTCTTAGGGTGTAATTTCTACTTTTTTCATTTTTAAATTGTGAGTATTCCACAGCTAAACCGCCACCAAGATTGATAGCTTTTAGATTTTTAGCTCCCATTTTTCTAAGTTCTGTGTAAATATTTCCTGCTTCATTTAAGGCTTTTTTCAAGGGATGAATCTCGGTAATTTGTGAGCCTAGATGAAAGTGAATCATGGTAAATTGTTCTAAAAGTTTGTTTTCTTTGAGTAAATTTACCGCTTCTATAAGTTCAGTGGATGTAAGTCCAAATTTAGAATTAATCCCACCACTTTTTGCCCAAATTCCAACTCCAGCAGAATGCAAACGCACGCGTAAGCCTATATTTGGTTTAGGTTTAAAGCGTTCTTTGGCTATGTCTATGATAGCTTCAAGTTCATTAAGTCCTTCTATGGTTAAAGTGATATTATGTCCCATTTCAGCTGCGATAAAGCCTATATTGATAAGTTCTCTATCTTTAAAGCCATTTACTGTAATAGGTGCACCTTCATTATTATAAGCCATAGCGAGTAAAAGCTCTGCTTTAGAGCCTGCTTCAAGTCCGTAGTTATAGTCTTTTCCAAGCTTTACAAGATTTTTTACAAAACCAGGGTATTGATTTACCTTTAAAGGATAAACAGCGTTAAATCCTCCTTTATAGCCAAATTCCTTTCTTGCTTTATTGAAATTTCCGTAAATATTTTCAATTTGTTTTTGGATAAGATGAGGAAATCTTAAAAGTAAAGGCCCCTTGTATCCATCATCTCTTAATTCTTTAACTATATCAATAATAGCGGGCTTTTTTTCGTGATTGATACAAACTTTACCATTTTTGATAATAAAATTTTCATTTCCCCAAATATCAATACCATAATCCATCATAAAACCTTCTTTAAGTCTGAAATTTTAATCATTTTTTCTTCTTTTTTTGCTAAATTTTTATAAAACAAACTTTCATTTTGTGCTTCATTTTCTCCCATACAAAGAAAAATTTCAGCATTATTTTTATCCGCGTTTTCGAGATGTTTAGCTAGTTTTCTTGCTTCATAGCTTAAAAGCACTTTATGTTCTTTTCTTAAATTTGTAGCGATATGCAAAAGTTTTTGGATATAAATTTCATCCATAGCACAAAGATAAATTCCTTCTCTTTGGACTTTTTCTTCTTTTTGTTCTAAAATGGCTATAATTCTTTCTATACCCATGGCAAAACCTACACCAAAACCACTTTTTCCATCAAGATATTCAATAAGTCTATCATATCTTCCGCCCCCAGCAATAGCAGCTTTTGCACCAATTTCATCGCTAATGAATTCAAAAGCCGTTTTAGAGTAGTAATCAAGCCCTCTAACAAGCTTAGAATCCACTTCAAAATCCACTCCATTTTCTTTTAAAACGCTTTGTAAAATTTCAAAGTCTTTTTGACAAGATGAGCATAAATTTTGATTTAAAAGCGGAGCATCGTTAAGTAAGCTTTGGCAATGTTCATTTTTACAGTCTAAAACACGAATAGGATTTAAGTTTTTTCTACGCAAACAATCCTCGCAAAAACCTTCTTTGCTATCTAAAAAATGTATTAAATTTTCACGATATTTTGGCATACATTTTAAACAGCCTAAAGAGTTAATCAGTAATTTAAATTTAATATCCAAGCGTGAAAAAATTTCTACTAACATTAAAATAATACTTGCATCTTCATAAACGCTTGCGTTTCCAAAACTTTCAACGCCAAATTGATGAAATTCTCTTAAGCGTCCCTTTTGGGGTCTTTCATAGCGGAACATAGAACCATGATAAAACCATCTTTTCACACTAGTGTTTTTATCGAGTTTTTTTTCTATATAGGCACGCACCACCCCAGCAGTTCCTTCAGGACGCATGCAAACATGATTTTCGCCTTTATCGATAAATTCATACATTTCTTTGCCTACTATATCAGAACTTTCTCCTACGCTTCTTTTAAAAAGGGTGTAAAGTTCTAAATGCGGTGTATTGATAAAAGTAAAGCCATAGTTTTTAGCTACTTCTTCGCAGGTTTTAATCACTTTTTCATAACAATATGCATCTTTATCTAATAAATCTTTCATTCCTTTTAAAGCGTTAATCATTGTAAAAATTCCTTTATTTGTTGGTGTAATTTTTCTTTACTTTCTTTTGCGTCAAGTGTTAAAATTTCTATAGAAATTTTTTCTTTTAAAAAATGAAGCACTTTTTCGAGTTTATCTTGCACACTTAAAAAATACTCAATGCCACGTTTTTCTATGCTATCTAGTTCTTTTTGACTGAGGCGTTCTTGGATAAGGTTTGCATCTCCTTTTAAAAAGATAATTTTTTGTGGAAAAAAATTTTCTAAAGCAAAACTATTTAAAGCAAAAAGCAAATCGTTTTCAAAATCTTTGGCATAAGCCATGCCTGAAATAAAACTTCTATCGCTAATAATGAGTTTGTTTTGATTGATTTTTAAGATTTCTTCAAAATGTTGAGCACGATCAGCTAAAAAAAGCAAGAGTTCAGCTCTTTTGTTAATAGGATGAGTTTTATTAAGTAAAATTTCTCTTAAATGTTTTCCAAGTTCTGTTCCGCCAGGTTCGAGTGTGAAAATGGCGTCTTTGTAAATTTCTTTTAAAAGTGAAATTTGCGTACTTTTTCCTACGCAGTCAATACCTTCAAAAACTACATACAAGATTGATCCTTTAAAAAAGGTAGAATTTCTTTTGGAACAAGAGAACTTACATCGCCTCCATGTGCTACTATAGAGCGAACAATAGAACTTGAAATAAAAGCATGTTTTAGACTTGGCATAAGATAAATGGTTTCCATATCTTCCCAAAGTGCGTGATTTGCATAGCCAATTTGCAATTCGTATTCAAAATCACTCACTGCTCTAAGTCCACGGATTATAGTATTAACTTTTAATTCTTTGGCTAAATCTACAAGCAAATTATCAAAAGCAATGATTTTAACATTTTTTAAATTTTGTGTTGCAAGCAGGGCTAGTTCTTTGCGTTTTTCTAAATCATAGCAAGGTTTTTTATGTTCACTTTTTGCTATGGCAACGATGACTTCATCAAAAATTTTTAAAGCCCGTTTTATAACATCTAAATGCCCGTTGGTAATAGGATCAAAAGTCCCAGGATATAAACAAGTCATTTTTGCTCCAATTTTTTTTAAAAATATAACAAATTTAAACTAAAAATTTTGCCATTTTTCATATAAATTGTGTTTTATTTCTAAAAGATCTAACCATTTGCCTACGATAAAATTTTCCATTTGCTCTAGATTGTTTGCTTTAGAATAGCTTGCGATAATAGGAGGTGCGATGATAACTCCTATTTGGCTAAGTTTTAACATATGTTCTAAATTTAAAGTAGAAAAAGGCATTTCACGTACTCCTAAGATGAGTTTTTTTCTTTCTTTTAGGGCTACTGCTGCAGCACGCATTAAAAGAGTGTCTGCAAAACCAGCGTGAATTTTTGCTAAACTTGAAATCGAACAAGGAGCAATGATAGTTTTTTCTATTCCAAAAGATCCACTTGCTACACTTAGACTTAAATTTTTATCATCTAAAAAATGAGTATATTTAAAATTTTCTTGACAAATTTCTTCTAAATTTGCTTCATTTTCAGCTTTGAAACTAAGTTTTGCACCTTGAGTTAAAATACAATAAAGTTCGCATTGATTTTCTAAATTTTTTAATAATTTTAAGCCTAAATTGACACTGCTTGAACCAGAAATTCCTAATAAAACCTTCATTGTATAATCATCCTATTTTTACCCACTACGATGCCTTGCATAACTTTACCTTCTTTGTTTTTTGCACGAATCCTTTCGCCCATATTTGCACTTTGCAAAGCCACAAGTTCGATTAAAACATCAACATTTGCTTCGCTTAAAACCCCTATTATAGGATCATTTCGGCGTATTAAAGCTGTGGTTTTAAACATATTTGCTCTTAAAATAGCGTTTTTGTTAATATTGCTTTTAGCTACAAGATTATCTACATCATCTAAGGTTAAGGCATTTAAAGGAACTTTATCAAAATCAATCAATACGCTTTTATAGTCAAAAGCTCCAAGTTTATCTCCTCTTTTTATAGCGCGTTCGCTTTTCAAAACTTCTAAATTTGCTTGAATGAAATATCTAAAAAATACATTTTTTTGTATATTTTGCGGAGTTTTAAATTCAGCCCTTAAAAAGCCTTGTGCTTGATTAAAACGTCCATTAGCGATTCTTAGAAATTCATATTGATCAAAATCTTTAGGCAGTGATGTTATTTTTAAATCAATTTGAGAAATTATAATTTTAGGAAAATTATTTCTAAATTCTTTAGTTAGTGCTGTTTTGATTTCTTCTAAACTAGCTGCTTGGATATAATTTATCACAATAAAAAAAGTTAAAAAAATAATTTTCATTTTTATCCTAAGAATTATAATGCAATAAATAGTATTTTAGCTTTTATAAGTTTAACAAAGCCTTTAGAAGGCTTTGTATAGAGTTAAAAAGTAGGGATAACAGAGCCTTTGTATTTTTCTATGATAAAATTTTTAATTTTATTGCTTGTTAAAATTTCTTTAATAACAAGACTTTTTTGACTTGTTTCTTCACCTTTTCTTGTAGCTAAAACAATAGCATATAAACTATCTTTATCTTCTATAAAAATACCATCTTTTAAAGGGTTTAAACCTGCTCCAAGAGCATAGTTTGTGGTAATAACAGCCAAATCAGTATCATTTAGGGCTCTTGGAAGTTGCGCGGCTTTAAGCTCTATAAATTTAAGATTTTTTGGATTTTTACTTATGTCAATAGGGGTTTTAAGGGTATTTTGACTTTTAAATTCTATTAAATTTGCTTTAGCTAGTAAATCAAGAGCTCTGCTTTCATTGGTAGCATCATTAGGTATAGCGATTTTAGCACCATTAGGAATGTCTTTTATATCTTTTATGGAGTTAGAATATATAGCCATAGGAACTAAAACAATAGCACCTAAAGAACTTAAATTTGTTCCTTTGTGGGTATTAAAATCATCTAAAAAAGGTTTATGCTGATATAAATTTGCATCTAAATCTTTCTCATTTAAAGCGATATTAGGTATATTATAGTCATTAAATTCCTTAACTATTAACTTCCAACCTTTTTCTTGAAATAAGGGTTTAGAGAAATTTAAAATTTCAGCATAAGGCGTTGGTGTTGCACCTATGATTATGGTTTTATCTGCCCCAAAACTAAGGCTAATTGTAAATAAAACACTTAAAAATATTTTTTTTAATATTCATGCTATACTCCTAAAAAGCTGGGATTAATATATCTTTATAATGTTCATTAATGATGGCTTTAAATTTATCGCTTCTTAAAATTTCATCAATTACTTTGGTTTTTTCGCTATTTTTATCTTCTGAGCGTACCACAACATAATTTACATAAGGGCTATTTTTATCTTCCCTAAAAATAGTATCTTTACTTGGATTCAGGTCGGCTCCAAGTGCGAAATTAGAATTAATTATAGCAATATCAACATCATCTAAAGCTCTTGGAAGTTGTGCGGCTTTAAGTTCTATAAATTTAAGTTTTTTTGGATTTTTGTTTATGTCCAATGGGGTTTTTAGAGTATTTTTGTTAAGCTCTATTAATTTTGCTTTCTCTAAAAGCTCTAAAGCTCTGCTTTCATTGGTCGCATCATTAGGTATAGCAACTCTAGCACCTTCTTTAAGATTTTCTAAATTTTTGATTTTTTTACTATAAACTCCTACTGGAGCTATAAGTACAGGCGTTGTTGCAATTAAATTTGAACCTTTTTTTAGGTTGTATTCTTCTAAAAAAGGTTTGTGTTGATATAAATTTGCATCAAGTTCTTTTTCCTCTAATGCACGATTGGGCAAAATATAATCTGAAAATTCTACTATTTTAAGCTCATACCCTTTGTTTTTAAAATCATCTTTCATTAGTTCTAGTAAGCTACCAAAAGGATTTGGAGTGGCTCCTATAGTAATGTTTTGTGCAAATAGGCTAGATAAATTTAGAATGCAAGCGAGTATAATAATTTTAAATAAATTCATAAAAACTCCTTTGTATTTAAAAAAAAGTCCCTAGGTAAGGGACAAAATTAAAAAGCAGGTAAAACAGATCCGTTGTATTTTTCTATGATAAATTGTTTGATTTTATCACTTTGTAGAGCTTGGATTAAGGCTTTGATTTTTGGATCGTTTTCATGTCCCACTCTTACAACAAGAATGTTTGCATACGGGCTTTCTTTATCTTCGATAAATACGCTATCTTTTGCAGGATTTAGATTTGCAGAGAGAGCGTAGTTGGAATTAATTACAGCAAAATCAACATCATCCAAAGCTCTTGGAAGTTGTGCGGGCTTTAATTCTACAAATTTAATTTTTTTAGGATTGTCTATAATATCAAGAGGTGTTTTTAAAGCCTTATCTTTAAATTTTACCAAACCTTTTTTTGCAATAATATCTAAAGCTCTACTTTCATTGGTTGGATCATTTGGAATGGCGATTTTAACCCCTTCTTTAATATCATCTAGACTTTTATATTTCTTGGAGTAAACAGCCATAGGTTCTATGTGTATGGCAGCTACTTTGATAAGTTTGGTGCCTTTGTTTTTATTAAATTCTTCCAAATAAGGAGTATGTTGGAAAAAATTTGCATCGGCTTCTCCATTATCAACAGCTAGATTAGGTAAAACATAATCTGTAAATTCTTTGATTTCAAGTTTATAGCCTTGTTTTTCTAGATCAGGTTTTGTTTGTTCTAGGATTTCAGCATGAGGGACAGGGGTTGCTGCAACTGTGATGGTTTCTAATGCATTTGCATTAAGACTTAATGTTAAAATACTTGCTATAAATAAAGATTTGATTTTCATTTTTTTCCTTTTTAGTCATTTTGTGCTTGCTTTAATCTTAATAAATTCACTCTGACTATCAGGAAGAAGCATATAAAAACTTGTTGATAGTCAGATTAACGCATCTGATACATCATTTTAATTCCTTTAATTTTTTGTTTAAATTTTACTTAAAAAAACTTATATTTATCTTAAAAGGAGATATGATCTCCTTATTTTTTGAAACCTTTATAAAGCAAACTTCCTAAAAATAAGATAAAAACAATTACTTGCCAAAAGAAATTTTCATCATTGTTTATATTGATAACTATGCTAACTCCAAGTAAAATCAATAGAGTGGCAATGATATATGTAGTTTTACTATTTTTAGCCCAAGTATAAAATAAATTACCTAGAATTTGAACTAACTGAACTAATATAAGTAAAATAACTACAGTTTGAATCATAACTTCTTTGTTAAATCTTTCATAACCATAGCGAATAGCGACATCTCCCAAACCTCCACCACCGACAGTTCCAGCAAGAGCAGAAAAACCAATGGTAAAGATCAAAGTTAGGGTAATTCCACTAATTATAGCAGGAAGAGCTTCACTAAAGATAACCTTGAATATAATTTGAATATTGCTAGCACCATAACTTTTTGCTGCTTCTATGATTCCTTTGTCTATTTCTTTAAAAGCGCTTTCAAGCATCTTTGCCAAATAAGGAGCTATTCCGATAGCTAAAGGAACTATGGCAGCATTTGTGCCTATGCTTGTGCCTACTATGATTTTAGAAAGCGGTAAAAGAACAACTATAAGAATTAAAAATGGAAAGGCACGCAGTATATTTGTAATAAAATCTAAAATACTATAAGCGATTTTATTTTCTTTAATTCCGTTTTTATCCCAAATAGCAAGTAAAATTCCAGGAATGATAGCCAGTAAAAATCCGAATAGTACAGCCATTAAACTCATATAAATTGTTTCATTAAGCGCAGGTTTTAAAATGTTTTCATAATTTTCACTGAAACTTGTAATAGAACTTAAACTCACTTCTTTAATATCCTGCCAAGAAAATTCATTAAAAAATTGAGAAATTCTACTAAAAAAAGCACTGATGATAGAGATGTTTTCTTCATTCATGATGCCACCTCCCATAATACTCCACTTTTTTCTATGTAATCAAGAACCTTGTCTTTATCCTTTTCATTTATATTTATAACTAAATTTCCTAAGGCTTTTCCATTCAGTTTTTCTATTTTGCCCCAAACTATGTTAAAGTCTATATTTAGAGTTCTTGCCATATGAGTGATGACGCTATTTTGGGCAACTTCTTTTGGAAAGTAAAGTTTGATATTAAGTCCGTGTTCAGGTAAGAAATCACTTTCTCCTAAAAATTCTTTCATTTTGTCATTAGGTCTTAAAAAAAGCTCATCAATTGCTCCGCTTCCTATGATTTGTCCATGTTCAAGCAATAAAGCTTTTTGAGCCATGTCTTTTACCACATCCATTTCGTGAGTTACTAAAACAACAGTAATCCCAAATTCAGTATTGATTTTAGATATAAGCTCTAAAATATTTTTTGTAGTGTTTGGATCAAGAGCCGAAGTAGCTTCATCGCTAAGTAAAATTTTTGGGTTTAAAGCTAAGGCTCTAGCAATAGCAACGCGTTGTTTTTGCCCCCCGCTTAGTTCTCTTGGGTAGGATTTGTTTTTATGATCAAGTCCTACGATTTCAAGCAAAGAATTGACTTTTTGGGCAATTTCTTTTTCGCTCATGTATTCTTTATTAAAAAGCTTGGCATGAAATTTACACTGAGTATAGTGTGTTCTTAAAGGCATAGCAACATTTTCAAATACATTTTTGCGCTCCATTAGGGCAAAATTTTGAAAAATCATCCCTATATCTTTTCTAAGCACTCTTAGCTCTTTTGATTTTTTTTGACTTAAATCTTTAATTTCTTGATCAAAGACTTTTAAGCTTCCTTCTTGATAATTCTCAAGTCCATTAATACATCTTAAAAGAGTGGATTTTCCAGCTCCACTATGACCAACTATAGCGTAAATTTCACCCTTTTTAATCTCCAAAGAAACATCGTTTATCACGAGTTCCTTACCATAATATTTTTTTAAATTTTTTATTTTTATCAAATTTTTAACCTCTTAGATTTTGAAGTTCAACTGATATTTTTTCAAGTTGAATTTTTAAATTTTCTAGAACTTCTTTATTTTGCTCCACCACCTCTTTAGGTGCGTTAGCGATGAATTTTTCATTTGAAAGCATGGAGTTAAGCTTGAAACTTTCTTTTTCAAGCTTATTTTTTTGATTTTCAAGTCTTGTTAAAATACCACTTAAATCAACATTTTCAAGCGTAATGAAAATTTCTAAATTCTCGCTAACATCACATATTGCCTTTGGTAATTTTTCTTCACTAAATTCTATTTGCTCGCACTTTGCGAGCATCATGATAAAATTCATATAAGCTTTGATTTCATTTTTGATTTTTTTATCGTTAAATTTGATATAAGCTTTTTCTATTTTAGAATTTCCAAGATCGATTAAACTTTTAGCACGGCGGATACCAACTATGCTTTCTATAAGTAAAGAAAAGATTTTTTCTATATTTTTATCTTGTTCTTTAAATTTTGGATATTTGCTTATCATAATAGAAGGGCTTGTTTTAAGTTCTGTATCGCTTAGTTTATGATATAAATATTCACTGATAAAAGGCATAAAAGGATTTAAGAGCTTTAAAGCTTCTTTGAAAATACTACCAAGTTCTTTAACGCTTGATTTTTCTGCTTTGCTAAGCTCTATACCCCAATCGCAAAAATCATCCCAAAAGAATTTATATAGAGTATTGGCTGCATCATTAAAGCGATAATTGTCTAAATTTTCTCTTACATCCTTAACACAAGTTTGAAATTTGGCATAAATATATTTTGCTAATTCTGAATGAAGTGTGATATTTTCCAAATCTTCAAATTTACTTTCATTTAAAAGCAGATAATTTGTAGCATTATAAATTTTATTTGTAAAATTTCTAACTTGTAAAAGTTTATCATTGCTAAGTTTAATATCGCGTCCTTGTATAGCAAGAAGTGCTAAAGTAAAGCGTAAAATATCGGCACTATATTCTTTAATACTTTCATTTGGATCGATGACATTTCCAAGACTTTTACTCATTTTTCTACCTTGCTCGTCTTTCACAAGAGCGTGTAAATAAATATCTTTAAAAGGAAGTTGATGTAAGGCATTAGTGCTTTGAAACATCATTCTAGCCACCCAGAAAAATAAAATATCAAAACCTGTAATGAGTAAAGAATTGGGATAAAAATCTTTTAAATCCTTTTCAGACCAAATTTTATCTTTACCCCAATTTTCATTCCCCCAGCCTAGAGTACTCATAGCCCAAAGTCCTGAAGAAAACCAAGTATCAAGTACATCTTCATCTTGTTTGAAATTTTGACTTTGACATTTTGGACAAGTTTTAGGCGTATGTTGGCTTGCCCATTCATGAGAGCATTCGCAATAATACACAGGAATTTGATGCCCCCACCAAAGTTGTCTTGAAATACACCAATCTCTTAAATCTTTCATCCAAGCATTAAAGCTATTTATCCAGTGATTTGGATAAAATTTACTTTCTCCAAGCGCAACTTTTTCTATACTTTCTTGGGCGATTTCTTTTTTTACAAACCATTGCTTGGAGATATAAGGTTCAACTACATTGTTGCAACGATAACAATATCCTACCTGATTATTATGTTCTTCTATTTTTTCTATAAAGCCAAGACTTTCAAGTTTGGCTACGATTTTTTCTCTTGCTTCTAAGCGTTCTAAACCTTGAAACTCTAAACAATGTTCGTTTAAAATTCCTTTTTCATTAAAAACGCTTATAAATTCTAAATTATGTCTAAGTCCTACTTCATAATCGTTCATGTCATGAGCGGGAGTAACTTTTACAACTCCTGTTCCAAATTCTTTTTCTACATGCTCATCAGCTATAATTTTAATGGCTTTTTTACTTATAGGCAAAATCACTTCTTTGCCCACAAATTTAGTATAGCGTTCATCGTCAGGATGTACCATAACTGCAGTATCGCCAAAAAAAGTTTCAGGACGCGTTGTGGCTACTACTAAAAATTCATCGCTATCTTTTAAAAAGTATTTAATATGATAAAGTTTTCCTTTGTTTTCTTTGTATTCAACTTCTATATCACTTAAAGCGCCATCGTGAGTACACCAATTTATCATGTAGTTTCCACGTACAATAAGTCTTTTATCATAAAGTTCTACAAAGGCTTTTTTTACGGCATTAACCAAACCTTCATCCATAGTAAAACGCAAGCGACTCCATGCAGGAGTGATACCTAGTGTTCTCATTTGGTCTAAAATTTTTCCACCGCTTTGCTCTTTCCACTCCCAGACTTTTTCTATAAATTTTTCTCTACCTAGTTCTTCTTTTTTAATGCCTTGAGCAAGAAGTTGTTTTTCTACAACATTTTGAGTAGCAATACCTGCGTGATCAAGCCCTGGTTGATAAAGAACCTTATAGCCATCCATTCTTTTGTAACGCGTCATAATGTCTTGTAGAGTAAAAGTTAAAGCATGTCCTATGTGTAAAACTCCAGTGACATTAGGAGGAGGCATCATAATGCAGAAATTTTTATCTTTTTCTTGTATGGTTTTATTGCCATCGATCTCAAAATATCCGCGTTCTTCGCAAATTTGATAATACTCTTTTTCTAAATTTTTATCATACATTATTTGCCTTTATTGTTTTAGCTTATTTGATAGAGCTAATTTCTATAATTTCACAAAACGGGAAGAAATATTGTGCTGTATTAAGTCCAGTTTTCAAACTTTTGATATGTTTAGAAAAATCACTTCCTTTGCCATCTTTTTTAATTTGAAGTTTAAGTCTTTCTAAAATTTCTTCACGTGCTACATGTTCATTTAATTCTTTTGGATTGTTTAAATATGGGCTTAATCTATCTAAGCTAATATATTTATAAGCTTTTTTCATATCTGAAAAGATAATTTCTTTGTTATAGATAGTTAATTTCATTTCCCCTTTTGGTAGCATTTTAACAAAAATACTTAGATAATAATCTTTTGCATTATCTTGTATAACGCTTAGCATATCTTTTAACAGATTGATTCTATATTGGCTTAAAAATTTTCCATCTAAAATATAAACTTTCATATTTTCTGTACTAAGTTCAGGTTCTAAACGACTGTTTTTTCCTATGCTTAGATACTCTCTAGCGGTATTTAGATATTTATTTTTGTTTGACTTGTTTGATTGAAGTTCTTTTTTTACGGCTCTCTCTCTTTCTAAGATCTTTTGTTGTTTGCTGATTTCTTTTTTAAGAGCTTCTATTTTGGCTTGTTTATTTTCTTGTTTTAATTTTTCTTTATCCGTATCTAAAATTTGCTTATTTTCATTTGTATTAATATTATTACTTGTATTGGTGTCATTATTTAAGCTTTGATTGTTTTCGCTTATTGGCGTATTAAATGTATTGTTATTTAAGCTTTGATTTTCATCTAATGGGTTTGTTTCTTGCTTTTGGATGGTATTGTTATTAATATTTATATCTGATGAACTATTGTTGGTTTGGATCGAGGGCGAATAGGAATTATCGTAGTTATTAGTATACGATTTTTGCTCGGTGTAAGTGTTGGTGTTTAAGGTGTAATTCTTTGGTTTTGAATATTCAAAAAGATAATAATAGGTTCCACCTAATATCACAATAATAGCAATTAATATGCCAACAATAATAGAAAAAATTTTCAAATTCATTTGCTATCCCTTAAAAACAGAAAGTTAAATAATTTTAGCATTGTACTATAATCTAATATAAAGTAATTTTAAATTTTTATATTTTTAAGTAATTTTTTTTTATAATTTTAACTTTTATAAGGAAAATAATGCCACTTTCAAAATTAAATAATGAACAATATCTTGCTGCTACTGCTGATTTTGGACACAATCTTGTTATTGCAAGTGCAGGGACGGGAAAAACTTCTACTATTGTTGCAAGAATTTCTTATCTTTTAAGCAAGGGAGTGGCACCGCAAAAAATCATGCTTTTAACTTTCACAAACAAAGCCAGCAAAGAAATGATAGGGCGTTTAGGGAAATTTTTTGATAAAAATATTACCAGTAAAATACTTGCAGGAACTTTTCATAGTACGGCTTATACCTTACTTAGAAATGCGGATAAAAATATAATTTTAAAGCAAGCAAGCGAGTTAAAAACTCTACTTAAAAGTGTCTATGAAAAAAGAACTTTTAGGCATTTAAGTGATATAAAACCTTATCAATCAAGTTATTTATATGATCTTTATTCTTTGTTTCAAAACAAAGCACACAATCAAGATTTTTATACTTGGTTTTGTCAAAACTACGAAGATCAAAGTATTTATGCTGAAATTTATGAAGATATTTTAAAAGAATATGATAATGAAAAAAAGCGTTTTAATTATGTAGATTTTAATGACTTACTTATCAATCTAAAAGAGCTTTTAAAAGAAGAAAAATATGAATTTGATGAAATTTTAGTAGATGAATATCAAGACACAAACACTTTGCAAAGTTCCTTAATAGAGGCTTTTCATAGTAAAAGTTTGTTTTGCGTAGGGGATTATGATCAAAGTATTTATGCTTTTAATGGAGCGGATATTAATATCATAGGTGGGTTTAAAGATCGTTTTAAAGATGCAAAAATTTTTTCTTTAAATAAAAACTACCGTTCATCAAGAAGTATTTTAGCTTTGGCCAATAAAGTGATTTTAAATAACGAAAGATTATATCCAAAAGAACTTATTGTTACAAGAAATGATGAGTTTAAAGCCCCATCTTTGCTTACTTTTGAAGAATTATTTGATCAGTATCAAAATATAGCCAAAATGATACTTACAAGCGGAGTAAGTTTGGAAGAAATTGCCGTGATTTTTCGTAACAACTCAAGTGCTGATGGGGTTGAAGTAGCTTTAAGGGAGCAGGGTATTGCAAGTGTGAGAAAGGGAAGTGGAAGTTTTTTTGAAAGTTTGGAAGTTAAAGCTTTTAGCTCTATGCTTGCACTTGTGGTAAACCCTAAAGATATTATGGCTTTTATTCATTTGGTTCAATATACCAAAGGTGTGGGTGGAGTTTTAGCAAAAGAAATTTTTGACGCACTTTTAAAATTAGGGCATGGAAGTTTAATAAAAGGTTTTTTAGATCCTGATAAAAATGTAAATTTGCAAAATCATCAAAAAAGAAATTATCAACTTGGACTTTTTGCGGATTTAGAAGAATTAGCCAGCGAAACTCGTTTTAAATTTGAGAGTGAATTTGATGCACATCCTATTTTAAGACTTTCAAAAATCAATGATTTGTGTGCTAGAAATTTGGAAAAAATCTATCTTTTTTTAAAAAAAGCTATGGAAATAAAACACTCTTTGGCTTTGGTAAATTTAATTTGCGAAAATTCTTTTTATAGAGAAATTTGTGAAGAACTTGCAACCAAAAGAGCGACAAATAAAGCAGGACAGGTAGATTTATTAAGAAAGAGTGAAAATTTAGAAAAAATAGAAACAAAATTCAATGTCTTAAAAGAGCTTACAAAAAATTATAGCGATATTTACAAGTATTATAATTTTCTAACTTTAGGTGCAAGCGAAATGAGTAGTGGCAAAGGAGTTAATTTGCTTAGCGTGCATGCAAGCAAGGGTTTGGAATTTGATCTTGTTTTTGTGATCGATCTTGCACAAGGTCGTTTTCCTAATCAAAAGCTTATGGGAATGGGTGGAAGCTTAGAAGAAGAAAGAAGACTTTTTTATGTTGCAGTAACTAGGGCAAAAAATATACTTTATTTAAGCTATGCTAAATACGATAAAAACAAAAAAACTTCTTTCGCTCCTTCTCGTTTTCTTATAGAAGCAGGGCTTTGCAAGGGAGAGTTAACTATAGATTGATAAAATTTCCTTTCAAGTAAGTTATATTATAAAGAAAGGTTTATTTTATGAAAAAAATATTAATTTTAAGTTTAGTAGCAGCAAGTTTTTTAAATGCTGAAATTTTAGTTTATGGTCCAGGTGGTCCTGCTCCTGTACTAAAAGAGCTTGCTTTAAAATTTGAAGAAAAAACAAAAGAAAAGGTGATTGTAACCGCAGGTCCAACTCCAGCTTGGATAGATAAAGCAAAAGAAAATGCAGATTTGATTTTTTCAGGCAATACTTCAATGATGGATGATTTTGCTAAAAAAATTCCAAGTTTAAGTTTAGAAAATTTAAGCGTTTTAAATATGCGTCCATCAGGTATTATCGTGCGTCCAAATAATCCAAAAAATATTAAAAATTTTGAAGACATTTTAAAAGATGGCGTAAATGTTATGGTGGTTGATGGTGCAGGACAAGTTGGACTTTATGAAGATATGGCTTTAAAAAGTGTAAAAAGAGAAAATTTGGTAAAATTACGTAAAAATATAAAAATTTATGCTAAAAATTCCAAAGCTGCTGTAGATGAGTGGAATAACAATCCAAATATTGATGCTTTAATCATTTGGTCTCATTGGGCAAAGGCTTTAGGCGATGATAAAGCTTTATTTATCAAAGATAAAAATGCAGTGATTTATCGTGCAGCTGAAATAGCTCCTACAAAAAAAGGTTTAGAAAATAAAAAAGCTTTAGAATTTGTAGATTTTATTAAGAGTAAGGAAGCTCAAAAAGTGTGGAAAAAATATACTTGGAAAGAAGTAAAATAATTTTCAGTGAAATTAAAAATAATTAATGTTTATAGGATATAATCACTCCTAAAACATTAATTGCAATAATGTTTAAAATATCAAAAAAGGAAATTAAATGAGTACAGTAAATTTTAAAGGAAATCCTGTAAAACTTAAAGGAAATTCAGTAGAAGTTGGAGCAGATGCTCCTAAGGTAAATCTTAAAGCTAAAGATTTAAGCGTGATTGAAATCGGTGCAGCGGGTAAAACTCAAATCATTTTAAGTGTTCCAAGCTTAGATACGCCAGTTTGTGCTACAGAAGCTAGAGAATTTAATAAAAAAGTAGCCAGCTACAATGGTGCTGAAGTAATTGTAGTAAGTATGGATTTACCTTTTGCTATGGGAAGATTTTGCAGTACAGAAGGTATTGAAAATTTAAGTGTTGCAAGTGATTTTGTGGCAAAAGAATTTGGTGAAAAATATGGTGTTTTGATAAATGAAGGTGCTTTAGAAGGGCTTTTAGCTCGTGCCGTATTTGTGATTAAAGAGGGTAAAGTGGCATATAAGGAACTTGTAAATGAAATCACAGAAATGCCAGATATTGCAAAACTTGATGCATTTTTTGGTGGTTCTAGCTGCTGCGGTGGTTGTGGTTGCCATTAATTTTGATTAAGCCCATTCTTAGGGCTTAATTTTTACATCTTCATTTTTTTATTATTTTAAGTTGATTATTTTTAATATTTATTTTGTGTAAGAATAATATAAAAAGGACAATAAAACTCCTATAAAATAGAGCTTTAAAATTATTATTTTTATTAAAATTTCAAGAGATTTTTATACTCCATTTTTTATAATAAGATGATTTTTTTATTTTGGAGGAATAAGGATGAATAGAAGGGATTTTATTAAAAATACCGCTATTGCAAGTGCTGCTAGTGTTGCAGGACTTAGTGTTCCAAGCTCTATGCTTGGCGCGCAAGAAGAAGATTGGAAATGGGATAAGGCTGTTTGTAGATTTTGTGGAACTGGCTGTGGAATTATGATAGCCAGAAAAGATGGCAAAATCGTAGCAACAAAAGGTGATCCTGCAGCACCTGTAAATCGCGGACTTAATTGTATCAAAGGTTATTTTAATGCTAAGATCATGTATGGTGAAGATCGTCTTGTTATGCCTTTACTTCGCATGAATGAAAAAGGCGAATTTGATAAAAAAGGCAAATTTCAACAAGTTTCTTGGCAAAGAGCCTTTGATGAAATGGAAAAACAATTTAAAAAAGCCTACAATGAACTCGGCGTTACAGGTATAGGGATTTTTGGTAGTGGGCAATACACTATCCAAGAAGGTTATGCTGCTTTAAAACTTGCAAAAGCTGGTTTTAGAACAAATAATATTGATCCAAATGCAAGACATTGTATGGCCTCTGCAGTGGTTGGTTTTATGCAAACTTTTGGTGTAGATGAACCATCAGGCTGTTATGATGATATAGAACTTACAGATACTATTATCACTTGGGGGGCTAATATGGCTGAAATGCACCCAATCCTTTGGTCAAGAGTAAGCGATAGAAAACTAAGCAATCTTGATAAGGTCAAAGTTGTTAATCTAAGCACTTTTTCTAACCGTACTTCAAATATTGCTGATATTGAAATTATTTTTAAACCAAATACAGATTTGGCTATTTGGAACTACATAGCAAGAGAGATTGTTTATAATCATCCAGAGGCTATGGATATGAAATTTATCAAAGATCACTGCGTATTTGCAACTGGTTATGCTGATATTGGTTATGGTATGAGAAATAATCCAAATCATCCAAAATTTAAAGAAAGTGAAAAAGATACAGTTGAAAAAGAAAATGTAATCACTTTAGACGATGAAGAGGCTACTTCTTTATCTTATCTTGGCGTTAAAGCGGGTGATAAATTTGAAATGAAACATCAAGGTGTGGCTGATAAAAACTGGGAAATTTCTTTTGAAGAATTTAAAAAAGGTTTAGCCCCTTATACTTTAGAATACACTGCAAAGGTAGCCAAAGGTGATGATAATGAGTCTTTGGAAGATTTTAAGAAAAAACTTCAAGAATTAGCTAATCTTTACATAGAGAAAAATCGTAAAGTCGTAAGTTTTTGGACTATGGGGTTTAATCAACATACAAGAGGTTCTTGGGTAAATGAACAAGCTTATATGGTGCATTTTTTACTAGGAAAGCAAGCTAAACCAGGTAGTGGAGCCTTTTCTTTAACAGGACAGCCAAGTGCCTGTGGAACAGCTAGGGAAGTAGGAACTTTCTCGCATCGTTTGCCTGCAGATATGGTTGTAGCCAATCCAAAACACAGAGAAATTTCTGAAAAAATTTGGAAAGTTCCTGCAAAGACCATTAACCCAAAACCAGGCTCTCCTTATCTTAACATCATGAGAGATTTAGAAGATGGAAAAATTAAATTTGCATGGGTGCAAGTGAATAATCCATGGCAAAATACTGCAAATGCAAATCACTGGATCGCAGCAGCAAGAGAAATGGATAATTTTATTGTTGTAAGTGATTGTTATCCTGGAATTTCAGCAAAAGTAGCTGATCTTATTTTACCAAGTGCTATGATTTATGAAAAATGGGGTGCTTATGGTAATGCTGAAAGAAGAACTCAACATTGGAAACAACAAGTCTTACCTGTAGGTGCTGCCATGAGTGATACTTGGCAAATTTTAGAATTTGCAAAACGCTTTAAGCTTAAAGAAGTTTGGAAAGAGCAAAAAGTGGATAATAAACTTACCTTACCAAGTGTTTTAGAAGAGGCAAAAGCTATGGGTTATAGTGAAGATGATACACTTTTTGATGTGCTATTTGCCAATAAAGAAGCAAAAAGCTTTAATCCAAACGATGCTATCGCAAAAGGCTTTGATAATACTGATGTTAAAGGCGATGAGAGAAAAATTCAAGGCAGTGATGGAAAAGAATTTACAGGCTATGGCTTTTTCGTTCAAAAATACCTTTGGGAAGAATATCGTAAATTTGGCTTAGGACACGGCCATGATTTAGCGGATTTTGATACCTATCATAAAGTAAGGGGTTTAAGATGGCCTGTGGTTAATGGCAAGGAAACACAATGGAGATTTAATACTAAATTTGATTATTATGCTAAAAAAGCGGCTCCAAATTCAGATTTTGCTTTTTATGGTGATTTTAACAAAATGCTTACAAATGGGGATTTAATAGCTCCTAAAGATGAAAAAGAGCACAGTATTAAAAATAAGGCTAAAATTTTCTTTAGGCCATTTATGAAAGCACCTGAAAGACCAAGTAAAGAGTATCCATTCTGGCTTGCAACAGGAAGGGTTTTAGAGCATTGGCATAGTGGAACTATGACTATGCGTGTGCCTGAGCTTTACCGTGCTGTCCCTGAAGCGCTTTGCTATATGAGTGAGAAAGATGGAGAGAAATTGGGCTTAAATCAAGGTGATTTAGTTTGGGTGGAATCTCGTCGTGGTAAAGTAAAAGCAAGAGTAGATATGCGTGGAAGAAATAAACCGCCTGTAGGACTTGTGTATGTGCCATGGTTTGATGAGAATGTATATATCAATAAAGTTACTTTGGATGCGACTTGTCCGCTTTCAAAACAAACTGACTTTAAAAAATGTGCTGTAAAAATTTATAAGGCTTAATTTAGGGTTTTGATTAAATGAAAGGTAGAAGAGAATTTTTCGTTAGCGCCTTTAAGGTTGCATGTTTATGTACAGGGGGTGGATTTTTGGTTAATTTGGCTTTAAAAGCCGATGATAATTATGCCTTGCGTCCTCCTGGTGCTGAAGATGAAGCTAGATTTTTAAGCAAATGTATTCGTTGTGGGCTTTGTGTAAAAGCCTGTCCTTATGATACTTTAAAGCTCGCTAGCTTGTTAGATAGTCCAAAAAATGGCACGCCTTTTTTTAGAGCAAGAGAAATTCCTTGTTATCTTTGCAAGGATATTCCTTGCATTAGAGAATGTCCAACTGATGCTTTAGATAAAAAGCATTTAGAGCAGGGTATAGAATCCTTGAAAATGGGTATTGCTATTGTTGATAGTGCTTCTTGTGTAGCACACTGGGGAATTCAATGCGATGCTTGTTATAGAGCTTGTCCTTTGATAGATAGGGCTTTAAAACTTGAGCTTAAACGCAATGAACGCACCGCCAAACATGCTTTTTTACTACCTAGTGTGGATCATGAAGTGTGTGTAGGTTGTGGGCTTTGTGAACTTGCTTGTATTACTGAAAAACCGGCCATTCGTGTTTTACCAAGGGAGTATGTATTGGGAAAAGCAGGATCTCATTATGTAAAAGGCTGGGATGAAAAAGATGAAGGTCGTATAAAAAATGCAGATACTTCAAAACATTTTAATGCTAAAAAAGCAACCAATTATTTAAATGATGGAGAACTGTGATGAAGTATTTAATTGCTAGACGCATCGTTCAGCTTGGAATTTTAGCACTTTTTAGTTTTAAAGCTACAGATTTTATCTTACAGGGAAATTTAAGTTCTTCTAGACTTTTTAATACCATACCTTTAAGCGATCCTTTTGCGGTTTTGCAAATTATTTTAGCAAGCTGGAGTATAGATTTAATGGCTTTAATAGGAGCTTTGATTATATTTTTTATCTATGGTTTGCTTTTAGGAAGGGTTTTTTGCTCTTGGGTTTGTCCTGTTAATTTAATCACAGATTTTGCTGCTTTTGTGCGAAATAAATTAACCCTTAATAATAAATTTTTAATTTTGCCTAAAAATTTACGCTATTTTGTATTAGTCTTGATTTTAATCCTTTCTTTTGTATTTTCATTGCCTGTGTTTGAAAGTTTTTCTTATATAGGAATGATACATAGAGGGATTATTTTTGCTACAAGTTCTTGGATTTTTGTAGCCTTTATACTTTTTTGTATCGATACTTTTTTAAGCCCTAGGGCAATTTGTTCACATTTTTGTCCACTAGGAGCTTTTTATGCTTTTATTTCTCGTTTTGCTTTGCTTAAAATAAAGCATGATAGTGATAAATGCACTAAATGTTATGAATGTATCCGTATTTGTCCTGAAAAACAGGTTTTGTGGATGGTTGGAAAAGAAAGTGCTAGCGTGAAATCAGGAGAGTGTATAAGGTGTGCAAGATGTATAGAAGTTTGCAATGATGATGCTTTGAATTTTAATATTTTTGATTTAAGGAATAAATAATGAAGAAGAAATTGGTTTTATTAGGAAGTGCTGCAGTGGTATTTTTTGCCGCTTGCGCAATGAATAGTGGGGTAAGTTCAGAACAAATTGGACTTAGAAAAGCAAGTTTAGAAAATGAAAATAAAGTAAATTTAGTGGAGGCAAATTTCACAACTTTACAGCCTGGGGAATCTACTCGTTTTGAGCGTTCTTATGAAAATGCACCACCATTAATTCCGCATGCTATTGAAGATTTGTTACCTATAACTAAAGATAACAATATGTGCTTAAGCTGCCATGATAAGGCTATAGCAGCAGATGCTGGTGCAACTCCACTTCCTGCTAGTCATTATTATGATTTTAGACACAACAAAACCACAGGAGATATGATTAGCGATAGTCGTTTTAATTGTACTCAGTGTCATGTTCCACAAAGCGATGCAAAACCTTTAGTGGGAAATAGCTTTAAACCTGAATTTAAAAATGAACAATTAAAAAGTCGTTCAAATTTAATTGATGTGATTAATGAGGGTGTAAAGTAAATAAATGAAAAAATTTCTTTTTATTTTGAGTCTTTTTTGTGTTTTATCTTATGCTTATGAGCTGAAATTAAATGCCAATATAACAGCTTTAAAACTAGATAAGCAAAACTTATATATAGGCACTGATAAAGGTGAAATTTTACAATATAACATTAAAGATAAAAGTTTAAAAGAACTTTTATCTTTGCCAAAGATTAAAAATTATTATGGTGATGATTTTGCTAAGATTTATAACATTGATGTTTTTAAACATACACTTTTAATACTTAGCGAGGGTGATTTTGGTGCTAAAAATTTAAGTTTTTATAAGGAAAATTTACAAATCAAAAAGCTCGAAGAAAATAGCATAATAAAAGCATTTTTTATCAATGAAAACACTTATCTTTTGATTTCTATTGGTTCTGAAATAGAATTGATTGATAAAAGTTTAAAAAATATAAAAAAATTTAATTTTTCTCATTCTAGTCTTAATGATGCAGTTTTAAATGAAGATAAAAGTATGCTGGTTGCAGGTTTTGAGAGTGGTGAAGTGGAGCTTTTTGATTTGAAAAATTGGAAGATGTTAAAAAACTATGATAAAATGCATAAAGATAATATCTATCAAGTAGATTTTAAAAATAATGTTATTTTAAGTTGTGGAACGGATAGGCGTATAGGAGTTGTAAAAAATGAAGAGCAAAATTTTTTACAAAAAGATTTTTTGATATATACTTGCGCTTTAAGTCCTAATGGAGAATTGGCTGTTTATAGTGATAACGAAGCTGGAGTTAGTGAAGTTTTTAGCACAAGTGATTTTAAGCCTGTTAAAACTTTTAATAATGAAAATTTGATGAGTGAGTTTATTATTTTTTTAAACAATAAAGATTTTATCGTTTCAGGCTTTGGTGATAGTATAATGTTTAGGAGTATTGATGAATAATCTTTCTAGTGTTTTGATTTTAGCAAAAGAAGAATATATAAATGATTTAAAAAAGGCTATATCTGAAATTCCTTTTTGTTCTGTAGAACTTTGTGAAAATGAAAAGATTATAGTTGTGATTGAAAGTGAAAATTTAGAAGATGAGTTAAACTCTTATAAAATGCTTGAGAAATTGCCAAATATTATCAGTATTAATATGGTTTTTTCTTATCAAGATTTAAATGATGATATCCAAAAAGCAATTAATAGCGGCGCAATAGAAACGATAGAAAAAAATGAAAATGCTGAGAATGTTCGCTACTATGGTAGTGTATTTAATCAATTTTCTTAAAGTGTAAAGATGGTATTTTTAATCCCATTGCTTATTATAATTGGTGTTATTTTTGGAATTGATTATGTGTATTTTAAAAATCAAGATTTAAAAGCGCAAGTTAAAAAAGAACAAAAAGAATTAAATTCTAGTTTAGAGAAAGAAAAAAAAGAATATATAGAAAAATTGTTTAAAACAAAATAGACATTAAAAAACATCTTATTTTCTTAAAGATAAATTAAAAAGCTTTTTGCTAGAATTAAAGAAAAATTTTAGGAAACAGTGATGAAAAATACAGTCACTGAAGCTTCTATCTATGAGGCTCAAGGGTTAAAAGACGAAGCTTTAGAAATTTATAAAAATATCTTAAAAGAAGATCCGGATAATCAAAACGCTATCGATGCGGTTCGTCGTCTTAGTGGTTTTAGATCCAAGCATAAAGACTTAAACACTCAAATGTTGGATTTTTTTATTAATATGAAAAGCGATGAAGAAATTAATGAATTTAAAAGGTGGTTGATAAAAATATGAATTTGGAAGATTTGGCTAAAAAAACCATTAGCGAAGTTAGCTCTATCATGGAAGAGCAAAGAAGACAAAATGAAATTTTAAAAGAACAAGAATTAAGCAGAAAAACTGAAATAAAAGATGAATTACCACCTATGGAGTTTGTATGCGAAGAATTTGATACTCCGCAAGACTTAGAAGATAAAATTTCTATGGCAAAATTTGAAGAAGAGCAAAAAATACAAAATAATATTGAAATTTCTACTCAGGAAAATAAAGAGTTTAAAAAAGAAGAGCCTTTTTTACAAAGTGAAATTTTAAATCCCAGTGTTATGACAGAGGTTCAAACGCTTAATGAGGATATTTTTTTAAAACATCTTAGAGAGAGAATTTTAGTTCTTTTTGAAGGTTTAAATAGCATAAAAAAAGATAATCTTGAAAATAGGTTAAACTTGACCATAAATTTTTTAGAGTTTTTGCTTGCAAATATCGAAGATAAGCTTAAAAAATAATCCCGATTTGCAGTTTATCGCTGAGTTTTTAAAGCCTTATACTAAACGAGCGTATTTGGTTGGAGGTAGTGTTAGGGATTTGTTTTTAGGCTTAAAAATTTGTGACTATGATATAGAGCTTTATGATATAAAACCTAAAGATTTTGAAAAGATTATGCAAAAATTGGGCGCACAAGGCCTTGGAAAAAGTTTTTTTGTGCATAAGTTTAAAAATTATGATTTAGCTCTTGCTAGAACCGAAAATAAAATAAGCTATGGACATAAAGGTTTTGAAGTTCAAATTTGTAATGATGAAAAACTTGGCGCCAAAAGACGCGATTTTACCATAAATTCTATGATGATTAATCTTTTTAACGATGAGTTTTTAGATTTTTATGGAGGATTAAAAGATCTAGGAACAGGCTTTTTAAGGCATATTGACAAACAAAGCTTTCAAGAGGATAGTTTAAGAGTGTTAAGAGCGGTAGTATTTGCTTCAAGGTTTAACTTTAAGATAACTAGCGAAAGCTTGAAATTGATGCAAAGTATGGATATAACTGATCTTAGCAAAGATAGGATCAATGCGGAGCTTTATAAATTCTTTAAAAGCCCTAGGCTTGATGTTGGCTATAGATATTTGCAAGAACTTGACTTAGAAAAACAGATTTTTGGCTTTGAGAGTGTTTTTAAGAGTTTGGAATTTCAAAATTTACTCAGACAAAGTAGAGAATTTGTAAAAAGCGATGCTTTATTCTTGTATTTGTATTTGAATTTTTTTAATTTAGAAAAAGATATATTTTTTAAAAGAACCAAACTTAAAAAAGAATACCTAAAATACGCAAATCAAGCTTTTTATCTTGATGATATAAGTGATTTTGAACTAGCAAAAATTGCTTTTGAAATGCCTTTGAAGGAATGGCTTGGACTTTGGAGTAAAAAGCGTATTGAGCAAGCTAAAAGATTAAGACTTTATGAGAATAAGTTTGAAAGTAAAATTTTAGCAAAAGATTTCATAAATGCTGGATTTTGTGGTAAAATTCTTGGTTTAAAGATTCAAGAAGCAAGAGAGAATGAATTAAAAGAATATATAAAAGGTTTAGCTAAATGATTTCTGTATTAAAAATTTGCACCAAAGATCAAAAAGGTTTAATCTATAGAATTTCTGATGTTATTTTTAAATATCATATCAATATAGTAAAAAACGATGAATTTGTAGGCGAAGGAATGTTTTTTTTTCGTGCTCTTTTAGAAGGTGAGTTTGATAAAGAAGCTTTTATAGGAACGCTTGAGGCTATGCTTGGACAAGAAGCCTTGATAGAGCTTTGCGAGAAGAGAAAAAAAGATATTGTTGTTTTTGCTACTAAAGAAAGTCATTGTTTGGGAGATTTGCTAATAAAGCATTATAGTAACGAACTTGAGGCAAATATCAAAGCTGTAATTTCAAATCACAACTCTTTAAAGGATTTAGTTGAGAAATTTGAAATTCCTTATCATTTTATCAGTGCTGAAAATTTAGATCGTAAAGAGCAAGAAAATCAGATTTTAAAATGTCTTGAACAATATAAATTTGATTATTTGGTTTTGGCAAAATATATGCGAATTTTATCTCCTGATTTTGTTAAGCATTTTGAAGGTAGGATTATAAATATTCACCATTCTTTCTTGCCTGCATTTATAGGAGCAAATCCTTATAAACAAGCCTTTGAAAGAGGGGTTAAAATAATTGGAGCTACGGCACATTTTGTAAATAATAATCTTGATGAAGGTCCTATTATCACTCAAGCTGTTTCGCCTGTAAACCATGAATTTACTTGGCAAGATATGCAGCAAACAGGTAGAAATATAGAAAAAGATGTTCTTTCAAAAGCACTTGATTTGGCTTTTGAAGATAGAATTTTTATATATAATAATAAAACTATAATATTTTAATGTGATAATTTTATTATAGTTTTATTTAAAGCATTAAAAAAATAATCAATATCCTCTTTTTCATGCGTATAATGCAAACTTATTCTTAACCAGCCTGGTTTTGTTTTAAGTTTTTGATTATCTTTTAAGCCTAGCAAATCATGACCATAAGGCCCAGCACAAGCACATCCAGCGCGTGTTTCTATGTGGTATTTTTTACTAAGTTCGTAAGCGATATCAAAAGGAGAAATTCCTTTGATATTGAAAGCAAAAATAGGCAATCGGGTTTTTAAATTCTTTGCATATAAAATTAAATTAGGTATAGTTTTTAGTTTTTCAAAAAAATAATCTTTTAGAATTTCTTCTTTTTTTTCTATATTTTTAATCCCTATAGAATCTTTGATTTTAAAAGCTAAGCTAGCGCGAATGAGTTGTAAAATTCCAGGTGTTCCTCCTTCTTCTAAAGCTTCTTCATTGCAAAGGTAGCATTGTGAAGTGCGAGAAACATAGCCCACAGTTCCACCTGCTGCAAAGCTAGGCTTGTTTCCACAAAGATCTTTTTTGATGGCTAAAAGTCCAGAACCGCCAATACCACCGATTAATTTATGAGAACTTATAAACAACGCATCATAGTATTGACAAGATATGTTTTTATAGGGAATGAAACTAGATGCATCAAAAGCAACTATCCCTTTAAATTTACGAACCATTTCAGAAATGCGTTTGTAATCACTTAATATTCCAGTAACATTTGAAGCTAAAGAAAAGCTAGCGATTATTTTTCTTTTTTTGTTTTTTTGTAAAGTTTTTTCTAGAAAATCAAAATCAATTTCCCCATTTTTATCCAAGGGAATTCTAATACATTCGCACAAGCCTTCTCGAAATGAAAGTTCATTAGAATGATGCTCATAAGGCCCTACGATAACTAAAGGTAAGGTATTTTTATCAATTTGCGTAAAATATCTTTCTTTTACAAGAGGGGGAATGTAAATGCCGATCAATTCTTGAAATTTTTTAATAGCACTGCTTGATCCTGTTCCGCAGGCTATAAGGGCAAAATTTTCATCTAATGATAAACTTTTTTTTATATCTTTTCTTGCTTGTTCGTAAATTTGTTGAGTTTTAAAAGAATTCAAAGAGCTATCAGAATGTGTGTTTGCATAGGTTGGGAGAATTTTTGAAATTTCTTTTTCTACACATTTTAGAGCTAAGGCACTTGCTGTGAAGTCAAAATGCAAAATACCTTTTTTTAAGATCAATTCTTTTTTTAAATCTGAAATTTGCAAATACAATCCTTATAAAAATTTGCTAAAATTATACTATAAAAATGCTTTATAAAAGGAAAAATATAAAATTTAAGAACTTTGTAGATTTGCATAAGAATTTGTCTTTAAGTAAGCTTTTTGATTTTTATAGTGTGTTTGAAGGTTTTGAAAAATTAAACATTTTAAATTTTGAAGACGATGTATTTACAAATATAGAGCGAATTTTGCTTGATGATTATCTAAAAATCAAAAGTTATTTCGCCTTGGATGAAACAAGTTCTTACGCTCTTACTTTACTAGCTAAAAACAATCGCAAGCGTTTTTCTATCAATAGAAAAATTCAGCATTTTAAAGCTTTATCTACACTTAAATATCTTTTAGAAACAGGTATAATAAAACTTGAGTATAGCAAGGAAGCTAAAAAAATAAAAGATAAAAGACAAAAAATCAAAAAAGAACTAAGATCTTATGTTGTCCAAGATAAGATTATATTTAACAATCATTTTACTCGTTTCTTTTTTTATTTTTTAAAGCCCAATGAAAAGCTTATTTTGCAAAATCGCTATAAAGAAGTTTTAGAATGCATTAAAGAAAAATTTGAACTTTATCAAAGTTTTTGTTTTGAACAGCTTTCTAGAGAATTGCTTGAGAAAAAATTCAATATCAATGGAGTGCAAAGTTACTGGGATAAGAATTTAGAACTTGATCTTTATTATCAAGATGAAAATTTGTGTTTTGTCGGAGAAGTTAAATTTAAAAATAAAAAAATTTGTAAAAATATTTTAAATCTTTTAAAATCAAAAGCAAAGTCTTTAAATTTGACTCCAAATTATTATATTATAATCTCAAAAAATGGTTTTAGCAAGGAATTTGATAAAATATGCGAACAGAATTTGCTTTTATTTGATTTGAATGATTTTAAGATTTTATTATAGGAATGATAAATGAATGAAAGTATTTTAAAAAGTTTAGACTCAAATGAAAAAGAAACTCTACAAAAAGGCTTAGAAAGTCTCATAGAACAAACTTATGTAATAGAAAATGAATACAAAACTTTAAATGAAAACTATAATTCCTTACGCGCAATGGTTGATGAGATTATAGAGGTGTTGCCTAGTGCGCTTTGGATTTTAGATAAAGAAAAAAATATTATTTTACAAAATCAAGAAGCCTTGAAAAATCCAAAATTACTTAGTATCATTAGTCTTGATAAAATTCGTGATGAGCTTGAATTTGAAGGTAGGTTTTATGCGGTAAAAATCATAGCACATAATGAAAAAACTATAGTTTCAGCTACAGATATTAGCGATGAAAAACGCAATGAAAGGCTTGCAAGCATGGGTAGTGTAGCGGCTCATTTGGCACATGAGATAAGAAATCCTATTGGATCTATATCTTTACTTGCTTCAACCCTTTTTGCTCGTAGTGAGCTTAAAAATAAGCATATAGTTCTTGAAATCCAAAAGGCTATTGCCAGAGTAGAGCGTATCGTAAATTCAACTTTACTTTTTACTAAGGGTGTGCACATCAATGCTTTAAATTTTAATCTTTTAGAGTTAAAAGAAGAGTGTGAAAGTGCCATTAACTCTTATAATTTTACTTCTCAAATAGACTTTGAAATATCTTTTTTGAATAAGCAGATTTGTGCTGATAAAGCTCTTCTTGGTTTGGTTTTGCAAAATTTGATTTATAATGCTATTGATGCAATAGAAGAAAGCGAATGTGAAAAGCCTATGATTAAAATTTTAGCAAGTTGTGATAATGAAAAAATATGCATCAGAGTGTATGATAATGGTTGTGAAATAAAAGATGAGAAATTGGTTTTTGAAGCTTTTAAAACAACAAAACTTAAAGGCAATGGGCTTGGCTTGTCTCTTTCTAAAGAAATCATAAACGCTCATAAGGGAGAGTTAAGTTTTCAAAGCGATCCTAAGAATTTTTATTTTACCTTACCTTTGGCGTGATAAATATTTTCTTTTCACCCCAAAACGGAACAGATCTTGCTTATATTATTTTAATATATATTTAGGTTGAAGGCAGAAAAATCTAAATC
>NZ_MJXP01000014.1:0-1459 GCF_001762855.1 Campylobacter sp. BCW_6467
AAGATATTAATATAAGTTCTGATACTTCTTGTATGCATCCTATATTAGAAGATAATACTTTAGTATGCTTACATGGAGGTAGAGTTAAGTTAAAAGCAAAAAAAGCTAAAAGAATAAAATCAGACAATGTTCCTATTATGCTTAATAATGAAATACAACGAGCTAGTATAAGTGGATGTTTAAATCCACTTATACTAGGAGGACCTTGTACTAAAGTAGCTTTAGTATTTGCTTATACTTATTCAGATCATAAAGTTAATAATAAACATTCTGTATTACAAATGGGTTTGATAGGAATGAGTATAAAAGGTTATCCTATATTTGCTATACCTAAAAAGAATAAGATTAAATTTGCTTTAGCTAAAATACAAGCTAGTCCTCTTGCTAAGATTAAATTTGATAGGATAAGATGGGAAGGGATAGGAGGTAAATTAGGAGCGGCACAAAGAAGTAAAGAAAAAGCAAAAATGCTTTTATATTTGGAAAATGAAAATAAAAACGATAGCAAAATAAAACAAATATCTATATCAAATATACCTAAAAAACCTCATTGGCGAGAATCTGAAGAAGATATATCAAAATTATACCATGATTATGAAAAACAGAAATCTTTTCTTAATAGCAAGGAAGTTCCATACGGAACGAAACATTCTGTTCGTCCAGACTTATACAAAAATGGTTCTAGCATTGAAATTAAAAACTATAATCTTGATAAAACATCCAGTGCAAACAATTTAGTTAATATTATTACCAAACAATATCAACAAAGATTGCAACATTTGCCACCAAAAACTGAACAAATCTTTATTATAGATTCTAGAGGACAAAATATATCTAAAGAAATACAAGAAAAAATAAAACAAAAAATTCGCATTAAATTAAATTGTGATATACTTATTCAATTTAAAACTAAGTAAATTTAGGAAAATCAATGGTGGGTTTTAATATAAATGATCTTTGGTATGAAATAGGCAATGGTGATTTTTTACATGCATTTTTTAGCAATGTGGCTTATCATCTTGAAAAAGGAAACTGGGGGAGCAGATTCCCTATCTTAATGAATGAAGTATATCAAGGTGAATTAAATTTTTCACAAGCTTCTTTGGCGTTAAATGAACTAGAGAATATACAAAAAGAATTTAAGAATTTTACTCCAAAACAAATAATTTGGGATATTGAAAATTTATCTCTTATGCCACCTTGGGGCGATAATATTAGTAGCGACATTACAAATCTATCGAATTATTTTATAACAAGCGATGGTAATGATTTTATAGAACTCTTTAAAAAGGTCTTACAACTAGCTGAAAATGAAAAAGTTAACCTTACAATTAAAAGTTTTTAAAAAAATTCTATACTTTGGGAAAAATTTCTAAGTAAAAATACCCTAAAACCCTTTCCTTTAAATTTTGATTGCTCTTTAGAAGAAAAGCTTCTTTATGCTAAAGATGAACAACTA
>NZ_MJXP01000015.1:0-624 GCF_001762855.1 Campylobacter sp. BCW_6467
TTCAACACCGCCCCTTTCTCCAATATAAACAGCTTCGTATTTATTATTATTAGGATTAAACCAAATTGTAAAATGATATTCTCCTGCTGTATAATCATAATCACGCCAAGTTACATAGATTAACTTTTCTTCTTTTATAATTAATTCTGCTTGTTCTCTTGTCATTTTCTATCCTTTATTATGGTATTTGTTTGATAAAACCTAACCTTGAAACATTTACACAAAGCTAATTCTATTTTGTTTAATCATTCTAGCACGATTGATAAGAGCATAAAGGGCTAGAAATTCATCATTATAGGTAGAAGTGTAATTGTATTTTTCTAAAAATACAACAACTTCCCCATCAAACTCAATACTTCTGTATTCTATAATTTTTGCTTTAGCATTAGTGATAAAAGATATATATTTATCTCTTTGTTTATCATGTTTAATACCTGAACATAAAGGTTTAAGTGCTTCATCATACCAAATCACTTCTAACTTTTCTTCTTTAATAATTCTTAATGTTGCTTCTTTTGTGATATTTTCTTTAATATCTTTCCTATTGTAGCATTTATGCCGATAATTTTCTTGCAACATTTTATCAATGGCTTCTTTTTCATTATCAAAAGAATAACTAAGTCT
>NZ_MJXP01000016.1:0-691 GCF_001762855.1 Campylobacter sp. BCW_6467
TTTTTGCCTTCAACCTAAATATATTTATATAAATAATATAAGCAAGATCTGTTCCGTTTTGGAGTAAAATGGAACAGGGAGAGTGAGAATTAATATTTGCTTCTGAATTCGTTTAGAATTTTCATTGCATTTTGTCCCCAACTTGTAGAATAATTAGGGAAAATTGTTCCATAGGAACCTGTCAAAGGATTATAAGTTTGTAAATAATATTCTTTTTGATTATTTACAAAACGAAATGTAGCAAGAACTTTTTTATAATTTTCTACTTGAAGTTCAGAATTAACAGAATTTCCATTATTATAAACAAAATAAGCATAACTTCTAATTCCTGCAGTGTAATCATAACTGCTGGCTCTGCTAAACTCATACCCACCCTTAACCTCTTTCATCTCATCAAGGTTAAGAACTTTAACACCTGCACTATTATCACTAATTGCTCCATTACTGACTTTAGCAAGAATATCTTCTGCAAAAGCAGAACTTGACAATAAAGCACCTGAAGCTACAACACTCAATAGTTTTTTAAACATTTTAGCTCCTTGTTTTAAAATGTAATATAATTCATTTTATCATAATAAATGCCCTAAATCAAATTTAATCAAAAATCTTTGAATTTCGAAATAGAATATTTTGGATTTTAATATCAAAATATTAAAATCCTTAATTAAAAGCCTAAACCCTAGTTTGTTCT